>JBJTUF010000048.1:0-10452 GCA_046080565.1 Cuspidothrix sp.
ATCTTCCTAAATGCGACTGTAGGTTAATTTCACTGGTATCGCTAATTGCTAATATATGTTTTCCGTCTGCATTTAACGCACAACTGTTTCCTAACCCACTGGATAACTCACCTATTGTCACATTTTCATTCTGTAAAAATCAGTAATATCCCACTTGCTCTGCTCTATTTTTACTTATTTTCCGAATATTTACTGTCTTATGTGTTTCCATTGCTGAGTATAATTTAGCCCCCTTTTTACCAGCCTTGGGCCGCCGAATGTTTTTCCTTTATGCTCTTGTGCATGAATCAAAATTGGATTTTCCACCTGTTTTATCTCCTCAGGGACTTCCCTTTCTACTTTACACCCACTTGTGTGTACACCGTAGTAGGGTTAGGGAGGGGTGCGGGTAGAGATTTGGAGAGGGGTAAAATTATGTTCCTCTAACTCACCTCCAATTACTTCTATCTCGGCTCAAAATTTTGCTATATGATATAAAAGTAAATAAAACTTAAAGTATCTTCATGCGAATGCTAAATGACTCTTCTGACTTACCCAAGGTTAAAGATTCAATAATGCGGCAAATTTTCTTAGGTAATGAACCTAATCCTGAGTTAATAGCAATTATTACTATTTATTTTGTACAAGGGGTATTGGGATTATCACGGTTAGCAGTTAGCTTTTTTCTCAAAGATGAATTGCTATTGAGTCCAGCCCAAATGTCAGCTATTATCGCTATTAGTACCGCTCCTTGGATGATTAAGCCATTATATGGTTTTATATCGGATAGTCTACCTTTATTTGGTTATCATAGAAAACCTTACATATTGCTATCTGGAATTATCGGTTGTGCAGCTTGGGTATGTTTAGGAACTGTAGTTCATACTAGCTCAATGGCAACAATCATGATTTTGCTTTCTTCGCTTTCTGTAGCTATTAGTGATGTGATCATTGATTCGATAGTTGTGGAAAGAGCAAGACATGAAACAGAAGCTAATGTTGGTTCTTTACAATCTCTTAGTCGGGCAAGTACAGCGATTGGTGGTTTGTGTACAGCTTATTTTAGCGGATTACTTTTAGAATATTTTAGCACTCGAACGGTATTTTTAATTACGGCATCATTTCCGCTTATTATGTCATCTGTAGCTTGGTTAATTACTGAAGAACCTACTAATAAAAATGAGCAAAATAAACAAGATAATCCCACTAGACATCAACTAAAGGAAATTCGTGCGGCTATTACGCAAAAAGCTATTTTATTACCAACATTATTTATCTTTCTTTGGCACGCTACACCCAATGCAGAGGCGGGTTTTTTCTATTTTACCACAAATGAATTGCACTTTGAACCAGAACTTTTAGGACGAGTGCGATTAGTGACAAGTTTTGCTTCTTTAATTGGAATTTGGGCATTTCAACGTTACTTAAAAAATATTCCTTTTCGAGTTATGTTTACTTGGGGAATTTTGTTATCCACTGCTTTGGGAATGACAACTTTACTTTTAGTTACTCATACAAATAGACTGTTAGGTATAGATGATCATTGGTTTAGTTTAGGTGATAGTTTGATTATTACGGTAATTGGACAAATTGTTTTTATGCCAGTCTTAATTTTATCTACTAAACTTTGTCCTCCGGGAATAGAAGCTACATTTTTTGCTTTACTAATGTCTGTATTAAATTTAGGAGGAACTGTTTCCTATAGTTTAGGTTCAATTCTGATGCAATGGTTAGGAATTACAGAAAATCATTTTGATTCACTGTGGGTATTAATAGTAATTACTAACTGTAGTTCTTTAATTCCCATATTCTTTATTAAATGGCTACCAGATGGTAAAGTAGAAATTAATAATAGTCAAGATGTTGTTAATGAAGTAGTTTAGTTTATTCTCTCAATCACGAAAATGCAAACTTTAGAAAACCAAAATAACCAGATTTTAGCAAAATCCTATACTATCGAAGATTGGCAAGGTGGATATGAATCTCTCAAAGAAGAATTTGATTATTGGATTGATGATATAGAGGGAGAAATACCTTCAGATTTATCAGGTACATTATTGAGAAATGGGCCTGGTTTATTAGATATAAATGGACAAAGATTACATCATCCTTTTGATGGTGATGGGATGATTAGTAGAGTAACTTTTACCAATGGTCGCGCCCATTTTCGCAATCGCTTTGTGCAAACTGAAGGTTATTTAGCAGAACAAAAAGCTTGTAAAATCCTCTATCGTGGGGTTTTTGGTACACAAAAACCTGGAGGTTGGTTAGGTAATATTTTGGATCTCAAGATTAAACATATTGCTAATACCAATGTGATTTATTGGGGTGGTAAACTTTTAGCTTTATGGGAAGCAGCAGAACCTTATTTATTAAATCCTCAAACATTAGAAACATTAGGAAATGAATATTTTGATGGTGGTTTAGCTAAAAAAGAAGCTTTTAGCGCCCATCCCAGAATAGATACCAATGGTAATTTAGTTAACTTTGCCATTAAACCGGGTCTATCAACCACAATTACAATTTTTGAATTGAATAGCAAGGGAGAAATTACCAGTAAACAAAATCATCAAGTTGAAGGGTTTTGCTTTATTCATGATTTTGTGATCACAGAAAATTATTGTATTTTCTTTCAAAATCCTGTGCAGTTTAATCCTCTACCTTATCTGTTAGGTATATCCAGTGCAGGACAAAGTATTAAATTTCAAAAAAATCAACCGACGCAAATCATTGTTATTCCTCGGACTGGAAAAATCAAAAATCAAAAAGTCCAAGTTTTAGAAACCAAAGCAGGTTTTATTTTCCATCATGTCAATGCTTTTGAAGAAGAAAATAAAATTATTGTTGATTCGATTTGTTATCAATCATTAACAGAGGTTGAACCTAATAGTGATTATAGAGAAACCGATTTTGATAAAAATTCCCCTGGACAACTTTGGCGGTTTAATCTGAATTTATCAACCAATAGAGTAGAAAATCATTTAATCAGCGATCGCGCTTGTGAATTTCCAGTGATTCATCCCAATAATGTAGGTAAATGCTATCGTTATTTATATGGGTCTGCGGCTGATCAAAGGGGAGTAAATGCCCCATTACAAGGTATTTTCAAATATGATTTAGAATCAAAAACAGAACAATTATGGAGTGCTGCACCACGAGGTTTTACTGGTGAACCAATTTTTGTTCCTCGTCCTAATTCGCCAATTGAAGATGATGGTTGGTTAATTACTGTAGTTTATGATGCCCAATATCATCGTTCCGATGTGGTGATTTTAGACGCGGCAAATTTGGCAAAAGGTGCGATCGCTAAATTACATCTTAAACATCATATTCCCTACGGCTTACATGGCAGTTTTACACCGGAAATATTTATAGCAGAAGACAGGAGGTAAAATACCCTTGGTGTTTGATAGCGCAGTAGTGATAGGTCGCGCAGCAAAACAGGGTTTTATTGGTGACTCCTGACTACTGCCATAATGAAGTTGATATTTTTCCTGATTTTTCTGGAACAAAAACGACTACAATTACTGTTGATGCTAGATAATGGGGAAGCTTTGACATTTACCCAACCTAGCCCGGAACTAAAGAACTAACAACTATGCGAACTCACTATTGCGGCGAACTCCGAAAAGAACATATTGGTGAAACTGTTACCTTTTACGGATGGGTAGACCGTCGCCGCGATCACGGTGGTGTGATATTCTTAGATTTGCGCGATCGCTCTGGTACTGTGCAAATCGTCAGTGACCCCCAGCGCACTCCAGACTCCTACGAACAAGCTAACGCCCTACGTAATGAATACGTAGTGAAAATTATTGGCAGAGTAACTGAACGTCCTCCAGAATCTTTAAATACTCGTATTCCTACAGGCGAAGTAGAAATCTATGCTGATAAAATAGAACTCCTCAACGCCGTCCGCAAACAATTACCTTTCCAAATTTCCACCGCAGACACAGAAACAGTCAGGGAAGAATTGCGGTTAAGATATCGTTATTTAGACTTACGACGGGAACGTATGGCGCAAAATATGCAATTGCGTCATCAAGTCATCAAAGCTATGCGGCGCTACCTGGAAGACTTAGAAGGTTTTATCGAAGTTGAAACCCCAGTTCTTACCCGTTCCACCCCCGAAGGTGCGCGAGATTATATTCTTCCCAGTCGCGTCAATGAAGGTGAATGGTTCGCGCTACCACAGTCACCCCAATTGTTCAAACAATTATTGATGGTATCAGGCATGGATAGATACTATCAAATTGCCCGATGTTTCCGCGATGAAGATTTACGTGCCGACAGACAACCAGAATTTACTCAACTAGACATGGAAATGAGTTTCATGTCTGAAGATGAAATTATCGAACTCAATGAAAACTTAGTTTGTCATATTTTCAAAACCGTTAAAGGAATTGATTTACCTCGTCCTTTTCCTCGTCTTCCCTACGCCCAAGCAATAGCCAAATATGGCAGTGATAAACCAGATACCCGTTATGGTTTAGAATTAGTTGATGTTTCTGACATTTTAAAAGATTCCGGTTTTAAAGTTTTTCGAGAAGCTGTTGCTAACGGCGGTATAGTTAAAATTCTCCCCATTCCTAACGGTAACGATGCCATTTCTAATGTCCGCATTAAACCAGGTGGCGACATTTTCAAAGAAGCCGCAGAAGCTGGCGCGAAAGGATTAGCCTATATCCGCGTCCGTGAAAATGGTGAAATTGACACCATTGGGGCAATAAAAGATAATTTGACACCCGAACAAAAGCAGGAAATTCTAACCCGCACAGGTGCAAAAGCCGGTCATTTATTATTATTTGCGGCGGCTGATGCTGGGACCGTGAATAAAACTTTAGACAGAATTCGTCAATATGTAGCCAGAGAATTTAATTTAATTCCTCAAGATAAAATTAACTTCCTTTGGGTGACAGAATTCCCCATGTTTGAATGGAATGCAGATGAAAAACGTCTGGAAGCATTACATCATCCCTTTACAGCACCCCATCCTGATGATATCAACGATTTAAAAACTGCCCGCGCCCAAGCTTATGATTTAGTATTAAATGGCTTTGAAGTTGGTGGTGGAAGTTTGCGAATTTATCAGCGAGAAGTGCAAGAACAGGTATTTACAGCCATTGGTTTATCAACAGAAGAAGCACAAAGTAAATTTGGCTTTTTATTAGAAGCTTTTGAATATGGAACTCCTCCCCACGGTGGTATTGCCTACGGTGTAGATCGGTTGGTAATGTTATTAGCAGGAGAAGAATCTATTCGTGATGTGATTGCTTTCCCGAAAACACAACAAGCACGTTGTTTGTTAACAGATGCACCTTCTACTGTAGATGCAAAACAGTTGAAAGAACTTCATGTTGCTTCCACTGTTAAACCGAAGGTTTAATGTTTAATTATTCCCTCTGCTTTTTTTGCAGAGGGGTTCAATTTTGATGAAATTCTCATGCAAAGGCGCAAAGTAAGGATACAAGATTAAATTATATTTATGTTGACAACTTTAATTTAATCAGATTACAAAACTCTATGAACTTTTGGAAGGTAGGTAAATGATCAGTGTCATTTTGAACCCTGGCTATTAATTGTTCTAAATATTGGTCTTTTATGACTTCATTAGTAATTTTATAATGTTTAAGATTGTTAATCTTAAACAATTCTTTTAAATAATCCTTATGAAATTGAGCATGAGTATTAAAATGTAGTTTACCCATAATTTCTGGACAATTAATTGAAACATTATAATAATTTATATAATCTAACAATGGACTAATTTCTACTTCTAAAGGGTAAATTCCTTTATTTCCTAAACACCAAGTATCAAAGCACCGATTTTGAACAATGATATGAAATTGGATGTTTCCTAAATTAATATTCTGAGACTTTAAACATCTATAAACTTCTTGTTCTTTATAATCAATAGTAACTTCTTCCGCATCTAAACAAATGACAAGATAATTATATTTATCATTTTCTTGAATATTTGCAATAGCATCAGGTAAATGTCTATCAATTATTCCCGGTTGACCTTTTGCATTGAAAAGATAATAGTTATTATTATCAACTTGATGGGGTAGTCCAACTCGTGTTAATTCTGGTAGAAGATATTTCAGCCAAGCTTTATAAACTTTTTCTTCAGTATCTCCCTCCACAAGAAAATAGATATTCATTATGCTGATATTCCTTCATTATATTCATCGAGATTAATCAATTGCATAAATGCTTCATGTCTAGATTTACCTAGTCCAAAATCTTTTGCATCTTTAGCAGTTACTACACCACCTTTGCGAGTTACTATTTTCCAATGTTCCATTCCAACTTTATTGATTATATAAGGATGATGACTGGTAATTATAAATTGTAAATTCCTATTTTCAGATAGTAAATCACTTAAAATATTAATACAATTTACTCCTAAACTATTTTCAAACTCATCAATTAAAATTACTGTATCATCATCAGATAAATACAGTTCACTAATTTGCATCAGTGTTTTGAGCATACCAGAAGATATATTTGGTTGTTCAATCCAATTATCTACACCTTTTTCCTTTATTTTAATCATTAAACTATCTTTATATACTAGCGTTTCTTCTGATTCTCCTATTTTTATATCTTCCACTTGATCAAATATGGTTATAAATATTTCTTTTATTTCTTGAAAAATTGGATGCTTGTTATAGTAAGCCAAAGTTAGTTGGAATTTAGGATACATATTAAAGTTTTTAATGATTTTCAATATATAATCTTCATTGTTTCCGAAAATGCCTGTATTTAACATCGACTGTACCGAATATTCATCTATATTTAAACTTCCTTCATTTATAAATTCATTGAAAATAACTTTATTCAAATTATTTTCAACAACAGTAATAATTTCTTCTGCTCTTAAAATTTTAATTACACTTTCAAAAGGGGATAATTTAGGCAATGTTTTATCTTGAAATACAAAATTATTACTATCTCTCTCAATAATCAATTGATCATCTTTGTATAGCACTTCTCTGATAATTATTGATCTATCTGTTGATGATATTTTGGTATTATCATCTTTTAAAAATGACTTTTCTAATTTCTTATTTTCAAATTCACCTGCCCATCTGTAATTATTTTTATTTACGGTAAAACTTAAATCCCACTCGATACCATTTAATGAATCACCATTGGCTATTTTTTTCAGATTTAATATAGATTGAATTATTTTAGTTTTACCAACACCAGAAACACCGACTAAAAGATTAAAATCAGAAAACTCGATTGGCTCAAGTCGCCATTGTCTTTTATGGTCATAATAGCTTAGTTGATTGATTTTCATGTTTTTACACTTAAATGATATTTTCAAAAATAACCCTGATAGAGTATATTTTAACTTAATCTTTTTAGCTTAAATAAAAAATTTATAACTATAAATTTATTAATCATAAATACTTAGTATTTTTTTACCCATCACTACATTTTTAACCTTCAAAAACCCTTGTATCTTGTATAATTAGACAATGATTCATTACTTATGAGTAAGAATCCCTACTAAAATTTGCATTAATATTTCTAAATCAGTAGGAACTCTATATAACATTAAATCCTGAGTTATGAGTTTATTTTCCCGTTCAAAACTTCCGAACTGCCAAATATCTCCAGTGGTCACAGCACCATATAATATTGGTTCATCCCCTTCCACCCATTGATCTAAAGCAATTAATTCCACTGCAAGTTGAGTGAATCCTCTCGTTAAATCTGCGTGTTTTGCCTCGACAACTAAAACCTGATGTTGAGATTGCAAATAATAATCTAAATCACCCCGCAAAAATTGATTTATTTCAATAGGATATTCAATATTAATTTTGGACTCAGTAATATGTGCAACTTCTAAGAGAATTGGTGCAATTAAAACTTCTCTTCTTGCAGTTTCGCTAGTTAAACTAACTCGTTGAATTGCCTCTTCTAATCGTTGTTTGAGGTCAACTAATCGAGTAATTTGATTATTACTTATTGGCCAACCAATTGTTCCTCTAGTTAAATTAACTCCTAATTCTTGTAAAATATCCGCAGGTGCAAACCTTAACTCAAAATACTTACGAAATGTATATGTTTCATCAGGTTTAAGAATTGCGGGACGATGTGATTTAGTCATAAAGTTATAAATTATATGGTCAGTTTTTTATTTTCTTATATTTATTAGACGTAGGGGTGGGGTTTCCCCACCCAGCCATAACCCAGCCATAATTGAGAAGGTGCAAGATATGAAAATAAAAAATAACCCCCTACAACAAGTAGCAGGGGGTTTACAAAACTTAATATCCTTCTTCTTCGTATTCCACTTGTCGTTCCTTGACCTTTTTGGGAATATTCACAGGTTTTGGTGCATCATCCCAAGCATCACCATCTAGATCATCATCATAGTCATCATACTGATCTGCATAAGTTTTTTTAGCCGGTTTGGCTTCGTATCTTGGGACTTCCTGATAACTGTCTCTTACCGTTGCATCACTCCAGTTATCTTCTTCATCTTCTTCATACTGAATTGACTCGTAGGAACGAGCTTTCATGACTTGACGCTGGGGTCTTTCTTCTTCTACATAGTCTTCCGTCCATTCCTCTTCTTGGGCTATGGGTTCGGGAATACGGACTTTGGGGCGGGGTGGTTGGAGGGGTACACCGCTAGGTAATTGATTGCTGGGTGCAACTGTGCGGGGGGCGCTATAGCCAAATTCTTCTTCTGCGTCTCTTTCCCAAGGGGCTTTACCAATACCCAAACGTTCTAAAACGCCTACAGTTAGCTGGTTTACTCTTTCTTCAGCGCCTTCAAATACAATTAACCTACTTGGTCCGGTGCTGACAACTTCATCTATGGATAGTTCGTAGGTACTCAAAAACTGGTCAGGAATTTGGGGTAAACCCAAGGAGGCAATGACAATGGAGTATATTTTCCCAGTTTCGCCATTAAATTTGAAGCCTCTGACCTTACCTAAGACTTCACCTGTTTCGGTTATGACTTCCCAGTTCATCAGGTTACTGAGAATGTCTACTTCTACATCTTCGATGACATCCTCGTTATCCACTAAGATGACATCACCTATTTGGTTGATGGTGTTGAGATACATATTACGAGGCAGACTAGACATAGAGATGAGACTGTCTCGCAAACTGAGTGCTACAACTTCTCTTTGATCAACATCAACCCAGACTTGACTCACGATACCTAGCCGCTTGCCGTTGTCGCGGGTAATTACCTGAGTGTTTAATATATCGGAACGTCTAATTACTTGTTCTGAAGTCATTCTATAGGTCGTCCTGTTCGGTTAGCGTGCCGTAGGCAATCTCGAATCCGGTTTATGTATATGTCTATTTTTAACAGAAAATTGTCAGTTGTCAGTTGTCGGTTGTCAGTTGTAAACTTCTTTCCTTTTCCCTGTTTCCTAACTATATGATTGTAGCTTAAGGTCTAAAACTTGAGTATAAGCGCTTCTGGCTTGACTTACACTAATTCTACGCTGTGCTGGTTATATCATCTGATGGGGTAAACTCACAACTATAAACTGGGCTTGCTCTGTCCTTTGTTTCATCATTCTAGCTAATCATTCGACGTTTGTCCCATCTAAAAGTAGATCCACTTCGTTAATAGAAAATCTAGGACAATATTGGTATCAACTAAAACTCTTACTAAAGATACTTCTCCGCTCGTCGCTCTTCTAATATTGCAGTTACTTGCTTATGAGTTGGTGCAGGTTGGTCTGTTTTCAATAAGTCCCGCATCCGTTGAATTGAACTAGCGCGATCAAAATCAAAAGTTGGCTGATTTTGCAATGACTCAATTATGGCACTGAACTAGAGTAAGGCGATCGCTTGATGGTAGTTTGAATATCTGCTCTTTAAGTTCTTGTAACAACATAGATAGCTCCTATGCTTTAATGGTTGTCTAATATATGTTGTCTATTCAGTATATTATAAACGATCTCGCTTTATAAGTCTAATTTGAGCGATCGCACCTTATCAATCCAACCTACAAGCGATCGCACTTGGTCAATCCAACCTAAGAGCGATCGCACTTTATCAATCCAACCTATGAGCGATTTCTAGGTCGCGCTTCGCTATCGCACTTTATCAATTTCTCATGCTGCTTTCGCTAGTGGCATTAATATTTCAATGGATTCAAACGGTACAGATATTTTGTCTTCTTTTGTCCGTTCAATTAATCCCAGTTCTTCCAAACGATTTACGTCTGTGTATACGTTTGAATAGTTTCTTTCGGCTGTTTTTGCCAGCGCGTAAATACTGCATGGCTCTATTTTGCTTAAAGTATCAAGTAAATCAAGTCTAGCAGGTGTTAGCTCACTGAACAGTGATTTTGCAGATTCAAATGAAAGTCTAAAATTTACTGGCTTTCCAATTTCGGAGTCTTTAATTTGTTGACGAGCGGCTCGGATTGCAGAACCACCTTTGGCTACTTCAATAATTGCTTTCATGATTCACTCCAGGTTT
>JBJTUF010000049.1:0-11991 GCA_046080565.1 Cuspidothrix sp.
TTATGGCATGGAATTATGGGCTGATTTAGCTCTGAATTTAATCGATCTTAAGCCTCATAAACGCCTCTTTTTTCAACGTGGCTTTCAGGCTCTATCCCTCATGAAACAAGCTGTTTAGCCACCTTGTCACCCGTTAAGGAAAAAGGATGGCCATCTTTTGAAAAGAAACTATGGCAACGCAATTATTATGAACACATTATTCGTAATCAGGAATCATGCGATAGTTTGCGAGAATATATAAAAAATAATCCAATATTATCGGATGTTGACACCCTCCATCCCAACCACCCCGAAAATTTCCCCACGTAGGGGCAATCCCCCCGTGGTTGCCCCGTTAATTGATGGTTGACCCGATAGCCCCGATAATCCGTGTGGACGTGATACCCCTACGATAAATCCATAAATATCATGATTAGGACTTACCAAACTGATAAACTACAGTAATATATCACCACTTTCTAACTCTGTTTCTTCTTGAGTTTCCTTAACTCTGCGAATAGGTAAATTAGCGATTAAGGCCGTTGCCCGTTGACTGCTTTCCAGGGAAAACTCCAAACCATCTGTTTCTATTTCCACATAGCGACAAACTATTTCCAGGATTTCCTGGCGCATTTTTTCCAAGGTTTGGGGGTCTAAGTCAGCACGGTCATGGGATATTACCACTTGCAAGCGACGTTTAACGTCATCGCGGCTGTTATCGGGACTACGAACAAATAGTTTTTCTAAAATTTCAAGAATCATTGCGGGTATGTGTAAAGCACAAGAAACTGAGAGTAAATTAAACAATCTTTGACCACAGCATTTTTTTCAAGCGAGAGAAAATGCCGTTGTTAGATGAGTCAAGGTCAAGAAACTCGACAGTTTCCCCTTCCAATCTGCGAGCAATGTTCTCAAAAGCAATGGCAGCTAAAGAAGGAGTTTCTGATAATACTAAAGGTTCGCCACGGTTTGTAGAGACAATCACACGCTCATCATCGGGGACTACGCCTATGATGGGGATAGCGAGAAGTTCCTGAACATCCTGTACAGACATCATATCATTTGCCTGTACCATTGCTGGTCTAATTCTGTTAACAATTAAGTTAATCTTTTTTACACCTTGGGCTTCCAGCAATCCCACTACACGGTCAGCATCGCGGACTGCGGAAATTTCGGGAGTAGTAACGATGAGGGCTTCTTTAGCCGGTGCAGTGGCATTTTTAAATCCCATTTCAATTCCTGCCGGACAGTCAATCATTACATACTGATACTTTTGGGCTAAGGCATTGACTAAGAGTTTCATTTGATCCGGTGTAACGGATTCTTTATTGCGATGTTGGGTAGCTGGTAACAATACCAAATTCGGTTGTCGTTTGTCTTTAACAAGGGCTTGTTCTAAACGACATTCTCTTGCTAGGACTTCCACCGCCGTATAAACAATACGATTTTCTAGACCTAGTAATAAATCTAAATTTCTCAGACCAAAATCTGCGTCAATTAAGGCTACTTGCTTGCCAATTTTGGCTAAGGCCATACCCAAATTAGCGGAAACTGTGGTTTTACCGACTCCCCCTTTACCGGAGGTAGTGACAATAATGCGAGTCATGATAATGGATTGATGAAACTTCAGGAAACAAATATAGCAGGAGGCAGGAATTTTGGATTTTGGATTTTGGATTTTGGATTTTGGATTTTGAATTTTGGATTATTTTTGTCATCTTCAATCTAAAATCTAAAATCTCAAATTTCTCTCAGAAGGGACGGGAGGGATCACTATAACTATTGATTGATTCTAATCAATTGGTTACGAGAAAAATCAGCAGCTTTGGCAATGCGAATGCCTTCACTGGTAATATGTGCAACTTCAGGATAGAAGTTGGTTGGTGATTTTTCTGGCGCTCTGGCCACAGCATCGGCAATTCGTAATTGTGTGGGTTGCATTTGCAAGGCCATAATCAGTGATTCCCGATTACCACTAGCGCCGGCGTGGGCCACTCCCCGCAATCGTCCCCAGATGAGAATATCTCCATCTGCAATGACGATACCACTAGGATTGATATCTCCCAAAATAATTACTGTCCCAGGATGACGAATTTCCACACCAGAGCGGACTGTCATTTCCAGATAGAGTGCATCTGCTAGGGGGCTAGTGGTAGATTCAATGTTAGCGGTGAGGGGGTTTTGTAGTGGGATTTGTTCTACAGAATAACCGAGAGTGCAAGCAGCGATCGCTGTTTGTCTCCGACTGGTAGCTACAGATTTTAGTTGTATTTGGTATGTATGTAATGTTTCTGCTAGTTCTTGCAGTTGTCTACTATCCAATAACCGATCTTGGGCTACTAAATGTAAGGCTGTATTTGGTTTGCGTAGGCGATCGCCCGCATTAAGTCGCTGTTTCATTTGTTGCCAAATTTCCCAAGCACTAAATTCTGATGCTGGTACTTGCGACTCCGTAGGCAAAATTAATAACAGTCGTTCTCCTTGAGTTTTTAACTGAACTTGAATATTATGATCTACTTTCTGTTGTGGTAATTCTAAACCAACCGTTAATTCATCAGATATAATAGAACTAGAAGAATCTACTCCAGCAACTTCAGATGTTAAATTTTCCGTAGTAGAATTACTTTTTAAATGAGTAATCACAGAGTTTAACTCTGAATTACGGACAATATCATTAGCTTCTATTTTATTATTAGTCGCATCTGTATTTATCTCGCCAGAGTCTGATTTAGATAACTCAACTTTTATTGCCTCAGATTTATTACCATCTACATTAGTTTTTTCAACATCAGAATTATTTACTTGTTGATTACTCTGATCAGCAATTGATTCTGACTTAGGAAAATCAGATTTTATTGGATCAGATTTAGCAGGATCAGAATTCATGTATCACTAGCCAAAATATACCAACATTTGAGATTTTCATAAAAGTTTGGAATTTGATGACTGATGACTGTTTTAGGGCCAACCATGGGGGGATTGCTCCTACTGTCACCTGTCACCTGTTAACTGTCACCTGTTACCTATTGACTAATCTTTGGTAAACCTTGGCCAAAGCATCGCTGTTACCAACATTACCCGGAAACAATACTACAGGCAAATCAGGAAATAAAGGATGATCGGATGGTGTAATTACCATAGAACAACCTGCTAAAATTTGACCAAGTAACCGGGCTGAAGTTAAAGCCAGTCCTGTACTCAAGACATCATTAGAAGTTATACCCCCCTTACTGATCAAGAATCCTATTTCAGATGGTAAACTTTGGACAATATCCATGAGTAAATCAGAAACCGTACTGCCAAAATCTAACCTAGTTTTGACATCTTTAAAAGTCAATTCCTGACGACTAGTGTATACTACTGGTGTTTTACCAGCATTGTGTACTTCGTGAACTTTTGCCAAAATCTCGGTTAGCAGTGTAGCAGATTCATGGACTCCGTCATCAAGTAATCTCCCCACATTTACTTCTATACCCACTGTTCCGGCAACTTGTAATAACGATTCTAACTGTTGAGTTGTCTTTTTGACATGAGAACCAACAATTACTACCCCTGGTTTAGCATCACGGACATATTCCGCCATATTTTCCGCAGCGATGGGTTGGCGTGGTAAGGCGGCTAAAGCTGTTAAAATACTAGCAGCAGAACGGAATAAAAACCGTTTTCCCTGACTTGCGGCAGTTAACACATCTACAGCAAAGGTATTAAGATCAGCTTGATGTTCTCCATCTACCACACCACACTGATTATCTTGAAGTTGTAGTAACCGTTCTAAACTACCTTGACGGATATCATCAAGTAAAAATCTGGTGACAGTATTTTCTTGAATCCGGCCTTTAGTTTTTTCTTCTACATACTTAGGCAGATAGCTATAATTATAACTAAAAACAGAATCACGGGCAAACTCTGTTTCATGTACGGGTGTAGGAACACCATCAATAATTAGATAGTGAATACTATCACGAGTAATTCTGCCCCCTTCAAAAAATGCAGGCACTAGAAAATGACCATCAAATGGTCCGAGTTCTTCGGCAATCACATCCGTTTCTATAGGATAATGTCCGCGTAAGGTGGAATCAGAACGACTAACTACGAGAAAATCGCTGATTTGTTCAGATGCTAAGGCAATTTTCAGGTTATGACAAACTTCTCTAGTTACGGATGCTGCTGCTTCTGGGGTGAGGGAGCGAGTATTAGTTAAAATAAAGAAAATGGGAGCATCATCTTTTAGTCCTAACCGTAAAGTTTCCACATCAGGGCGCATTAATAATAAACAACTGTGAACGGTTTGCGAACCGGTTGGATCATCATCTAATACAATTATTTTAGGTTGGTTATTCATAAATATGTGAATGGTGGTAGATATTCGACATCTAAGATTTGATCAATGGTGTAAGGACAAGTTGAGGGAAAACAATTTAAACCGCTTTTTTTCTTTGCTTGTCGTACTGCGTCAGTATAAACTTCATCCAGCACTGTTAACAAATAATTATAGAGGTTTTTTGATTTGGTTAATTTCCTGATTTCTACGCGAAAATTATCAATTTCTACTTCCCAATGATTTTTACAGTCAGGAATACTCCAATGTTGATACAATAGCAGGTGTTTAAGAAGTTGCAGTAGATAGCTTTCTAATTTGTGCTTTTGTTCATTCCCCAATGCAGAAATCTCCTCAATTAAATTTTCCCAATCGAGATTTTCTAAATCCTTTGCCTGTAATTGTTGTAATGTGATTTCTAACCACTGGGGATAATCTTGTTCATAAAGAGTTTTACTCAATAATTTAGATATCATTTAGGATTCTCCACTTTGACTACAAAGGGTAAAGAGTTCAGGAGTTCAGATTGTATTACTTATAGGACTTACGCATTTTAACGACACTTAGTACCTCTCGGCGTAAATAAACCAACCATTCTCAATCGTCTAAAAGCCTATACTGTCTTCATTTTGACTTTTGACTTCCGCCCTGCGGTACTAGGGCTTTGAGATTGCTTCCTTACGTCGCAATGACAGTATTTGAAGTAGGTTTTGCCTAAGTCCAGACTTAATCTACTTGGATTTATGTTCGTTGACTAACTGAGGTTAAATTTTCAATTGTGCTAGACCCATATAACGGATACCTTGGGGAGAAATATCAAAGCGACATGGTAAGACTTCTAAACCGAGTTGAATAGCTTCTCGCAACAACTTACCATAAATAGGATCGGTAGTATCACCAGGGGCAAATTCTGGACAATCACCGCGATTAATAAAATACAACATTACCGCCCGACTTTGGGGTAAAACGTCCATTAATTCCTGTAAATGTTTTTGTCCTCTAGTTGTTTCTGTATCAGGAAATACTGCTAAATTGCCTTGTGTCCAAGTTGTATTTTTAACTTCTAAAAAAATAGGTCGTTGTTCACTACTACCTGTAAGATAAAAATCTACTCGACTTTTGCGATCTTTGCCATAGACAACTTCACCTTTGACCTGTTCATATTCACCCAATTCTGGAAATAAATGCTTCTGGAGGGCTAATTTAATCACGCGATTAGGTAAAGCGGTATTGACACCAACCCAAATGGGTGTGGGATTATTGACCTGTATTAATTCTAAGGTATAAGCTAATTTACGTTGTGGATTATGACTTGGAGAAAGTTGTACAGGACTACCAACAGTACAAACTCCCGTCATTGGACCAGTATTGGCACAATGTGCTGTTACTATTTCCCTAGATTCCAGTTGCACATCCACAAAGAACCGCTTGTAGCGTTTGAGTAAAATTCCAGTATACAATTTTGGGTAATCATACAGATAATCAATCCTATCCATAAATCATTTCACAGCTATCTGAGTTATTAGTTTTTTAAGTAATATATATTATGTACATCAGAAAGTAACTTTTTTTAATAAAAATCTGGTCTATGTAGTTATAAGATACCAGTAATAACTAAGTAAGACTTCAGAAGTCAGGAGTTAGGAGTCAGAATGCTTATAAAATCAGGAATAGAGACAAGTTATATATATTTTCTCAAAATCATCATAACTTACGCCAAAAGCCTTTATTCTTCTAACTTAGAGTATTTTCTATCCTGAATCCTTACATAACTAAACTATAAACAATTACTTGTTAAAATTCACAAAAATATTTATGAGTGAAGAATACAATTCTCCCATGGACTCCAATATATCAAATAATAATGCTACAAACCATTATTACCAATCCTTAGAGCATTTGTTAACAGTATCTCAAGATATATCTCAGGCTCGTTCTCTAGAAGAGATTATGCAATTAGCCTTAAATGCAGCCCGCAAAATTATCAACTGCGATGGAGCAAGTTTTGTCCTTTTAGATCATGGTTTATGCCACTATGCTGATGAAAATTCTATTGCTCCGCTTTGGAAAGGTCAACGAGTTCCCCTCAATCTTTCTATTTCTGGTTGGGTAATGGTGAATAATCAGCCTGTGATCATTAGTGATATATATAGTGATGAGAGAATAAATTATAATTTTTACAAACATACTTTTATTAAAAGTATGGTCATGGTTTCTCTCTCCTATCAAAACCCTACGGGAACGATTGGTATTTATTGGCAAAATCAGCATGAACCCAGTCTAGAAACAGTGAAACTCCTACAAATAATTGCTGATATTGTTATGGCAAATATGGATAATTGTTTGCGATATTCACGACTAGAGCGACAATTACAAGATCGTACTATAGCGTTGGAAGAGGCTAACTTTTTTTTGCAAAAAGAAATGCAAACTCGCAAGGTTTTAGAAGCGGAAATTCGTATGCTTTCCCTGACTGATGAATTAACGGGAATGCACAACCGTAATGGTTTTTTTCTCTTAGCTGAACAGCAAATACGGTTAGCTCAACGTTCTCGCACCAATCTTAGTATTTTATTTGTAGAAATAGAGGGATTCAAAAATATTTATAAGCAATGGGGCAAAGACTTTGGAGATGATACAATCATAGCTATAGCTAGATTACTCAAACGCACTTGCCGGAATTCTGATACTATAGGACGTATAGAAGTGGGCGAATTTGTGGTACTTGCTCAAGGTTGTGATTTAGGTTGTTTGATTATGAAACAGCGATTCCAAGAATCTGTTAGTAGATTAAATGCCAGCAAACAATTTCCATTTCTTATCATTCTCAATGTCGGTGTTCAAGATTATGAATCTAAGCCCCATATTCCTCTAGATGATTTAATTACCCTCGCTCAAATTGATATGTATCAATCTGAAATAAGTGGTTAAGTTGCTAAGTTCCATTTATATAGCAAGAGGTAGGAGGTTTCAGTAACCGCACTTCGACTTCGCTCAGTAGCAGGAGGCAGGAGAAAAAGCTTTGTTATATATATGTTTCAAGGATTCTGTCCTAATTATCTTGGCTACAGCGATACTAGAAAAGGATAATTTTTCTATCACCATTCAGCTATGAGCAATTACTACTGATGGCTAATAGCTAAATGCTTGTTTTTGAGTGTAATATTTTCACATTTATTTATTCAGCCCTATATACTGAAAATAATGAGTATTGATTTTGCCAATTATGAATAATGAATTTTATTACCAAGGATTAGCAAAAGCCCAACAACAAGATTATGCAGGGGCGATCGCCCATTTTACTCAGGCTATTCAAGAAAATCCTGGATTCACTAAGGCATATATTCAAAGAGGTTTAGCATATTATGATTCCGGGGCAGTTTTGCAAGCTGTTTATGATTATACCGCCGCCATTAAACTGGATGAGTCTATCAGTGAGGCTTTTTATTGTCGGGCTTTAGCTAGGTTAACATTAAAAAATTTGCCGGGTGCTTTAGAGGATGTAGATCGGGCAATTAGAATTAATCCTGATGATGCGGCAGCTTATGATTTACGGGGGATAGTGGAACGGAAACAGGGACATATTCAACAGGCGATCGCTAATTTTAAAAAAGCAGCCCAATTATATTTAGACCAAAGAAATAAAGAAAAATGTCAAAGTTGTTTAGAAAAAATTAAACAATTACAACCCCCAGAAAAACCTCTACCACCACCAACTAATTCTACAACTGTATCTATTACTTCTATTAATCAATATTTTCAGCAATTATTAACAAAAGCAGAACATGGTGAAACTAAGGAAGCTATGGCTGATTTAGATTGGCTATTAAAAGCAGATCCCTATGATGCTCAAGCTTATTGTTGTCGTGGAGTAGTACAGTGTAAAATCGGTAATTATCGAGAAGCTATTGCGGACTTTAATCAAGCATTAAAACTCAATTTTACTGATGCCTTAGTTTATCGTAATCGTGGTAAAGCCCGCTCTCAAATAGGAGATCATCAAGGAGCTTTATCTGATATTAACCAAGCATTAAAAATACAACCACAAGATCCATTAGTTTATATTTCTAGAGGTAATATTTATCGAGAAATGGGTAATTATCTTCAATCTATTCAAGATTATAGTCAAGTATTACAAATTAATCCTGATTATCCTCTAGCTTACTATCATCGTGCTATTACTTATACATTATTAGAAGAAATCCAAAATGCTGTGGCTGATTATCAGAAAGCAGCTAGTATTTATTCTGAACAAGAAGACTGGGAAAACTATCACCAAGTGGTGATAAATTTACAGAAAATTCAAACATCAAATCCACAAATTAAAGATCAAAAATCACAAGTTTTACGTCAGCGACTTTTGCGTTTGGTAGGAGGACATTGGGAAATAGCCCAACGGTTAATTACTCAACAAGAATATGATTATCCAGGAATGTCAGATGATTGGTATTTGCAAAGAGTGATTGATCAGTTAGAGCGCGATCGCAATTAATAAATAGGGGTTGGTGAAAAAGTCTTTCCGTGGAGGCAAGCAAAAAGCAAAAGGATTCAAGAATATAAAGGTGTACCGACTTCCTCAAGAAGTCGGTGATCTGGTTAATTAAGCCGAAGATGACATACAAACATAAATTTTAATTGCTTAAAAACCCTTTTGGATCTTTTGCTTCCCAACCCAGAGAACCATTAGAACGCATTTCAAAATGTAGATGGGTTTGAGTGGAGGTTGGTTGTCCAGTTGTACCAACTGTTCCTAAAATATCGCCTTGATTGATCCTTTGACCGAGGGTAACTTTGATGGTGTCAAGTTGGGCGTAACGGCTTTGTAAGCCACCTGCGTGGTTAATAATGACTAATTTGCCATAGCTACCCTGTTCTTTGGCAAAGACGACAATTCCCGGAGCGATCGCCTGTACAGAACTACCTACAGGTGCTAACAAATCTAGACCACTGTGAAAAAATACATCTTTTGTAGTTGGATGAATTTGCCAACCATAGGCTAAGGCCACATCCGCTCTATTTGGCAAAGGATACCCACTAATATTACCAGTAGAACCAGATGTAGTAGAAATCATTTGGTTTCTAGCTGCTACTCCTGGTAATACAGGCAAAAAGATAAACTTAGAATTTTTCTGACAACCGTTAATTTCAAATACTGTATCTGGACGGACTTTATATCTAGATGCGATTTGTCGCCAGGTTTGATTACTGGGAACTTCTACCACAATACCGTTGAAAGGAAGAATTTGTATTTCTGTACCTGGAGTTACCATCCCATTTTTCACAGATGGATTAATACCAATAATAGTTTCTGGTGCTACGTTATAGCGATTGGCTATAGATGCTAAGGTTTCACCACGACTGACTTGATGGCGTTGAATACGAGCTAAAGCGGGAATCGGACAACTACCTACACCAGCATTAGCACTTTCTAACTGCGGTATTGTGGAGAATAAACCTAAAGTGCTAAATAAGCTCAAAAAACATAGTGAAGGATAGGAAAATCTCATGTCAACAAATCCAGAAATCGCTAATTTTTAGATTTTAGTAGGGAAATCATAAAGATAGGATAAAATTTTTCGCCTCTCTTTTTACTGTATCTTTTGATTACATTGATGCTGAAATCTTACCAATAAATGTGATCCCCGCAGACAGTAATAAATTTATGTAATCTATATGTTAAATGATCTGTTCACTAAACGTTTGCTTGACTACACTAAAGAAATGAGGGAAAGCTGTTCTTGAGAGGTATTATTATTAATTATTATGAAGGTATCCTGGAAGCAACTCGCTGTTTATCTGTGTTTGGTAGTCATGGGTGGTAGTATAGGTGTATTTGCTAGTCGTTATTTTTGGACACACAATCTTAAATTTCAACAGTTAAAAAATGTTGCCACAACTTTACCAACAGATGCAGTTTTTCCTACATCTGTGAACGGAACTATTAATGCTGGTAACGGTGATAATATCAATTTTATTGCCACTGCGGTAGGTAAGGTTGGCCCAGCAGTAGTGAGAATTAATGCCATTCGGAAAGTTTACGATCCGGTGGCTGAATTATGGAAAAATCCCATGTTTCGTAATCTTTTTAAAAAATATCAACCATCAATGCCTTCAGAAAAAATTGAGCGTGGTACAGGTTCAGGATTTATTCTCAGTGAAGATGGTAAATTATTAACTAATGCTCATGTAGTAGCAGATACGGATACAGTACAAGTGACCCTCAAAGATGGACGAACTTTTGAAGGAAAGGTTATCGGAGTTGATACTCTTACAGATATTGCCGCAGTCAAAATTCCTGCCCATCAACTGCCAACGGTAAAGTTGGGTAATTCACAAAATTTAATTCCTGGTCAATGGGCGATCGCAATTGGAAATCCTTTAGGTTTAGATAATACTGTTACCATTGGTATTATCAGCGCCACAGATAGAACCAGCACCCAAGTGGGTGTTCCTGGTAAACGAGTAAGTTTTATCCAAACAGATGCAGCTATTAACCCTGGTAACTCTGGTGGACCTCTTTTAAATGCTCAGGGACAAGTTATTGGTGTCAATACTGCTATTCGTGCCGATGCCCAAGGACTGGGTTTTGCTATCCCTATTGAAACCGCTTTTCGTGTCGCTAATGAATTATTTACCACAGGAGAAGCAATTCACCCCTTCTTAGGAATTGAGATGGTAGATATTTCTGCAACCACAAAACAGCAACTCCTCCAAGAAAATAAAATCACTATTCAGCCAGATGTGGGCATTGCCATCAAAAAGGTCATAGAAAATTCACCAGCACAAACAGGAGGACTGCTTCCTGGTGACGTGATTCAAAAAATTAATGGTAAACCAATTAAAATTGAAGCTCAAGTCCACAAAATAGTTGAAGCCAGTACCGTGGGTGATATTCTTACCATAGAAGTTAACCGCAATGGCAAAATACAAGTTTTTCAAGTCCGTTCGGGAAAACGTCCTCAGTGAAAGGCAGGGGAGCAAGGGAGCAGGGGAGCAGGGGAGGAAATTCTTTCTTCTTTCTTCCTCCTAAACTCCTGCCTCTTGCCTCTTGCCTCTTGCCTCTTGCCTCTTGCCTCTTGCCTCTTGCCTCCTGCCTCCTGCCTCCAGATGATTATTGATTAGATAAATGTTCCAATTGCATCCTCTGTTCCATTTGGCGAAGAAAATAACCCGTCATCATTGCCGATGCCAGTAGTCCCGCCAGATTATCCCGGTCTGTTGTGATTTGTACATTAAAATGCTCTGATGGCATTATGCCCACCAGTCCTTGGACATTCTGAGAAATAATTTGTTTAATTTCGGGGCTGACAGATTGGGCGACACGGGCTAAAACTTCGGGAGATTGATGCTGTAAATATTTCAGTAATTGATTTGGGTTTTCCCCAAAGCGATCATTCAGAAGTTGATTAGGGTGTTGCTCAGAATCGTCATGCAAAAAATCAGGATCAAACACCATTGGGGATCTATATTAGCTTAATTGCTAATTCTACTCTAAACCATATCTATAGGGTAGCGTATTTTCTAGAGGGAATGGGAAATAGGCAGGGGAGCAGGTCTCACAGGGGTAGGTATTTTACATTGTCGTCAGGGCAAGACTTGGGGACAAAGAAGGATAGTGGACAAGGGGTAAACCCTTACAAAATCATATTCTCTGGGTAACAAAAAGATAATTGTGTAGAGAAAATCTTCCTTGT
>JBJTUF010000050.1:0-3551 GCA_046080565.1 Cuspidothrix sp.
TTATTCTCCTGAGTAGAAACTTTTTTAAAGAAACCAATTAACCCTATCCCTGCTAATGCAAGTAATAGAGAAAACGTAAATGATGGTAATTGAAAATTTAACCCTTCGTGACTTCTAATATCTGAGTAAGTTTGTGCGATCGCTTGTTGAGTTTCCATCACTTCTTTAGTAATCTTAGAAGTACCACTAAATGAAACTGTACTACCAATAAGCAGCTTTACTATTCCTACTAATGGTTTATCGCCTAAATTAAGTTGCCATGATTGTGAATCAATCTGAAAGTTAAAGCTATCACCAATATCTATTAATCCTGGCAATAGTGCTAAACAAGCTGATGAGACCTGAATAATTAATAGAGTGATTTGTAATTGGAACAACAACCAGCTTAAACTGCAACTAGAAAACTGGCAAGCTATGAATAATAGCCCGCTGTCTATGCGTTTGCGGGTTTGAATATCTGTATAGAGTTTATTTTCAATAGTAGACAAATATCTAATGGTTTCGGCCGGTAATGGTGACTCTTCATTGTCTTGATCAAGAAGATTTTCAACTTCTTGATTATCGCTATAAGGTGCTAACATAAAAGTAACCAAGTGTAAATTTCATCATGTGCAACCCCTACCAAGCGTGAATTGGTAGGAGTTTTTTACTAAAAGCCTAGCGCCTCTTTGAACTCTTTAAACTTACCTTTAATCCCCATATAATTTTTCTGTGGGATTAAATCTACTCTTGCATTATTCCCGTTATTTAGGTATTCGTTAACGACTTTACCCTGATACTGTTTATCAGCTTCACGTTGTTTAAGTTCGGGTCTATTTGATTGCTCTAAAACTGCGCTATTTCTGTCAATATCAACTAGAAAAGCATCCATATATCCTTTAACCTCTTGATAGTTCATCTGGTAGTTGTGTCGGGTATTTTCAGCTTGTTTGTCAGTTAAATATTGTCTAGCCTGTTCTAGCCTACCGTTGATGTATTTTCTATCAGCTAAGGCAGTTTGATCCATTGCTTTGGCAATTCTCAAGGAAGCTGTTCCACTAGCTTTCAGGATGTCGGCAAGTGCCAGATTATAAGTTTCTGTACCTTCAATGATTGTTAAATATGCATCCTTCAATTTTGGCGCATACTCTTTCATAAAGGTGGCTTGACGGTTAAGCTCTCCTATCCTTTGGATGCTGTTTAAATCGCCCATACAGGCTTTTTCAAAGTCAGCTAATGTAATTCCAAATTTATTGGATAGCTGATTATTTAATGCTTTACCTTTAGGGGTGATGTGGTTTTTAAGCTTGGCAATTTTTGCAGGTGGTAACTGTTTCATGGTTTGAACTCCAAATAATAGTTAGGATCTGAGAAGTATCGGTGTTCTGGTTTTTGGATACTGCTATTAAAACGTAAATTATCAATAGCAATTAATCCAAAAATAAGGGTAAATCCTAATAATAGATAGGTAGGATTAATCCTTATTTTTAAGCTATGCTGCGGGTAATTGGAATCTCGACAACGTACTCGCAAGTTTGCTTTTAAAGTCTGTACTTTGCTGTACAAGTTGCTGGTTGAGTTGTTTTAACCCGTTGTTTAATGTTTCATTATTTTGGCTAAAACCATCAGCTATGATGCCACCGATTTCGTTTACAACTTCATTAATTTTCTGGTTGTTGGTTGCAATCTTATGCTGTACATAGGCGATAATTGCACCCTTAACGTGTTCTAATGTTTCTGTGAAATCTTCACTAGAATGATCAAAATTATCGGCAATGTGATTAATCTCAGTAGTCGATAACTCGATCCCTAAATTGTTAGCAGTGGTTGCAATTAATTCCGATTTATTGGTAGTTACCAGGGGTGCGATCGCGCTGTTCCCATCATCAGAAATATCGTCTATATTTTGTATAGATGCTGTATGTACATCTGGTACATCATCATTAACTACGGTTAATTTGGTGGCATTGTTCATGAAATATTCTGTCAGGCTTAAAATGTCGGTTTCTGTGGTGCTGTTAATATCAGAAATCAGGCGATCGCACTGTTCCTTAATTTCTCTCAAACTTACCTTTACCCCTAATCTCGACAACCTAGATTGTATTCTTTTCGCTATTGTGGTTAACATTGTTTGCTCCTATTTGACATTTCTCGGATGTAAACCGAAGGCTATCTCATACGCGTGATCAATTGTTTTCTGTTCCTCTTTAGTGCGGGGGGGTGTCTCATCATTGAGGAGAATTTTGGCACATTGATCAGCCAAATCCGAGGGAATTTTTTGGGATTCAAAAGCCTTTTTGTACGCTTCTTTTTTGCTCATTTTAGGATACCTTTGATAACCTTAGTGATTGATTTTTAGCTTTATAAATCAGGGCTGTAGCTATGATTGGGAGTATGGTTTTTTTGTCATAATTGCTTTTACTCCTAAAACCACCAACTGATTTAAACCACCTGCTCACTGTTCCTTGGTTTGGTTTTATTTCTAATCTTTCAATCAAATCCAGGAACTGTTGACCTGTAATACCTTCGCCTATTGCGGGCAACAATTCCCGTCCCAGGCTTGTTAAGTCATTTTTGATTTCCACATATTTTGAAAAATATCTAGGCGACACTTTTCGCAGGTTGATCAAGACACTAAAACCATCTTTATCTTGTGGTAAATCGCAAGCCGACATTAGCTTTTTAGTTTTACTCCAGTGGGAGTCAGAGCAGCGTTTACCTGCCAAAGTTTCATAAATTGCTCTTGCCTGTTCCATAGTTTTGCAGTATTGAGTTTTTGCATATAATCGCTGCAAAGTAGGTGCATAGCGCGTATAAGGTAGCAGCATCTCGCATATTTGGGGTGCGATTAGGTTGCACTAAAGAAAATATGCAGTATTGAGTTGAGTTGTTAGTCCGTTGCACTTACCAGAAAGCCTTAACCCGCGGGATTTACAAGGATGTAGTGGAGTTGCATTTTTTGGGCTATAGTGTTATTATAGCATCAGGTACATCACTTGTCTACTAGTTCAACAAATGATGTAATGGCTATAATTGTGAGATAATGGTAGATAATGGTAGACAAAGTAAGTTCAAACTTATGTTTATGTCCACCAAGAGACCAAGAACTACTATTAGTTTTGATCCTGATGAATACAATCAATTACAAGATTGGGCTAAATCAGAATTTAGAACTGTTCCACAATTAATAAGTGCAATTGTAAAAAAAGCACTAATAGAAAAAAACCAAAATAAAACTAATTAATGTTATGCAGTGTGATCGCTATTTCTAAAAAACAAAAACCCAGTGTTCGCTACACCGGGTTTTGGGAAATTTATTTAAGTCAGGCTGTCCAAATGGTTAAACAAAAATCCCGCCCCCTTGCGAGTTGAGGCGGGTAAAGATCACGTATATAGATGCATTGTAGGTTGGTAATCTATTAGTAAGGTATAAAGATGACCAGAAAAATCAAATCACCATTATTGTTGGCCGCCCGTATTTCTTTACGGGCAGCCTCACCTGAGTTAAAACTTATGTGGAAAACTGTGATCACAACCCATCCTTGGATTGTTCGCCCCTAATCAGGGGCAAC
>JBJTUF010000051.1:0-8777 GCA_046080565.1 Cuspidothrix sp.
GGTGTATTTTGTAGAATTCAGGTAACATTATCAATAGATAGTCCTTATTGAGAATAGTGGGGCTATCTTTTTTTACCATAAATCGGTACAATTTTCACCTGATAAGCTGTTTAGGTTATTTCGTCATCCCCTCAGGTTTTAAATACAGAAGATAATCCTTATCTAGTCTTTGAAAGTCTCAATGCTAAAGGTGAACCATTAACACAAGCTGATTTAATTCGTAATTATTTCTCCTTGAGAATTAATTCAGAAAATCAAGACGATGCCTATAATAAATATTGGCTACCAATGCAAGAAACTCTAAATGATAATTTAACAGAGTTTATCAGACATTTTTTAACCAAAGATGGTGTAGAAATCAAGAAAGATGAGGTTTATTTTGAGATTAAAGAGAGGATGAGTAAAAGAAATGCTATTGATTATTTGCAGGAGTTATATAGATTTTATGAATATTATGCAAAACTTTTACATCCTATTAAAGAGAATAACTTAAAAATTCGTCATTATTTACAAGGAATCAATCGGTTAGAACAAGCTACCGTTTATCCCTTTTTACTCAATTGTTATCATGATTATAATGAAAATAAACTTTCAGAATTAGAATTTATTGATGTTTTGGAGATTTTAGAAAATTTCATTATTCGCCGATTTGTTTGTAATGTGCAAACAAGGGGATTAAATAGAATCTTTTCCGTGCTATATTCTCAAGTCAGCAAAGAAAGTAATTTAGCTCATGCTAATTTTGTAGAAAGATTAAAACTTGATTTACAAAATCGTGATTATCCCAAGGATGCAGAATTTAAGGAAAACTTATTAGATGTAAAATTATACGGTGCTGGACGCTCTAAAAAAGGTAAACTAATTTTAGAATCCATTGAAGAATCTTTTCATCATAAAGAAAAAGTTGCTTTTAATGATTTAGAGATTGAACATATTATGCCACAAACTATTACTAAATGGTGGCAAGAACATTTAGGACAAGAATGGGGAATTATCCATGATTTATTACTACATTCTTTAGGGAATTTAACCCTTACAGGTTATAATAGTGAATCATCCAATAGTGATTTTATTCAAAAAAAAGAAATATTGATTAATAGTCATTTAGAAATTAATAAATACTTTCAAAACCAAGAAACTTGGACAAGAGAGGATATAGAAAAAAGAAGTTTAGATTTAACTGAGAGAGTTTTACAAATTTGGCCTTACTTTGGTAATGAAAATCTGATCACTCCCATTAAGAGTAAGTTAACTGGTACAAAACCAAAACAAGTTACAATTTTTGGTAAAGAATATGCTGTTAAAACTTGGCGAGATGTTTTAGAAACAACTTTGAATGTAATAGATGATTTAGATGCCGATAAATTTAAAGATATTATGGAACAATTTCCCCGTTTTATTAGTAAAGACGAAAAAGAATTTCGGGATACAAGAAAATTAAATAACGGGGTGTTTGTCAATGTTAACTTATCAGCTAGAGATATTAATGCTTTTTGTATTAAAGCTATCGAAATGGCGGAACTTTCTACAGAAGAATGGCAAGTAGAAACCACCAGTTAATTTATGTTATGTATCATTTTCCAAAACCCTTATTTTCCTATAGGTTTGATATTATGAACTTAAAACCCATTAGAACAGAATCAGATTATCAACAGGCATTAAAAGAAATCGAACAAATTTTTGATGCTGAACCTCATACACCAGAATATGAAAAATTAGATATTTTAACAACTTTAGTAGAAGTTTATGAACAACAAAACTATCCTATTGATCCTCCATCTCCTATTGCAGCCATATTATATTATTTAGAAAGTCGTAATCAAGGAGTTTCTACTTTTATTGAAAATTTAAAACATCATGGAGTTAGTGAAGAAATAATTAATATAGCTTTAAAGGAAATGACTCACTGATTATTGATTATCATGTCATCAAATAATTGTAGTTAGAGGTAAATTAAATTTATGATCACAACCTATCAAACAGATTTCAATATGTGGCTAGAAGAAACCGCCAAACTATTACTAGAAAATCGCTGGCAGGAAATAGATAAAGAACATTTAATTGAGGAGATTTCTGAATTGGGTAAAAGTGAAAAGAGAGCCATTTCCAGTCAATTAATTCGCCTACTTTTACACCTACTCAAATGGCAATATCAACCTCAAAGACGTTCAGATAGTTGGCTAGATTCTATCACAGATGCACGTACTCAAATTGAATTAACTATTAAAGATAGTCCCAGTCTCAAAAATTATCCTCAAGAACAATTACAAGAAAGCTATGAAAAAGCACGTCGTCAAGCAGCCAAACAAACAGGATTGATAATTTCTACATTTCCTGAAGAATGCCTTTACGGTTTAGAATTAATTTTAGATGAAAATTGGTTGCCAGAATAGCAAATACACATTTGGTGAATGTCATAAAGCCCACCTGAGTGGGCTAATGAGGCTGATTTGTGTAGAGAAATGGTATTAATAAGGATCAGAGTCAAACCTTCCCCGCTTCACACTTCTGAGATAATAACCCCGTGATGGTAGTCTATTTAAATCGAAAGTGTCACCTCTAGGAACTCGCCAAATTTTATAGTCGTAATAGGTGAGGGGAGTACCTTTTTGACAAATTTCTGGGGGATGATCTCCTAAGACAAAATAGACTGAACCTTTACCTACAACTTTAGCAATACCATATTTATCAATTAGTAGAGATGTTTCTTCACTAATAGCTATACCTAATGCACTTGACGATACACCATCTTGAATTTGCCTGGCAATAAAAACCATAATTCTCCCCATTCTTTTGCGTTCATCAAAATGGGTATCAATGATAGTTCGGCGCAAATATTTCCACTGAAAAAAGTTATAGGTAAAAGTAATATTACCGTAGGGATCATTAAGGGCTTCGTGAGTTTCTATACTATCTTCACAGGCGCAAGAATCATAAACATATTCACTTTGAATCATCGCCCCGGCACTTGTGCCACCAATAGCACCACCTTTATCGTAAACTGCTTTAATGGCAGCTTCTAATTTTGTGTTTTTCCAGTGGCGAATATATTCACATTGATCACCACCTGCAAAGAAAATTACTCCAGCATTTCTGTCTTTATCAAAAATATCAGTTCTGTTTGCTTCTTGGCGATCGCGGATGATGAGAGTTTCCACATACTTAACGCCTCTCATGCGATAAATTAGGCGATTATAGTCATCGCTACCAGCCGCACGAATGACTATAACATTAACTTTATGGTCGCTGTTACTACCACCTCTAACTTGATTAATCATCCATTGAATGGCATCATCAACGTCGGGTCCACCACCTCCCAGGTTATGAACGGGGCCACCCAATTTAGCGACTTGATAAGTGGGTTGAGAGGTGGGAGATTCGACATCAGCGATGATATCTTCAAAGAACTGCCTTAACTTGCTTTTCAGACGGCCGATGATTTGGTTTACCATCCGCAACAAGCTATGTTTTGCATTCTGCAATTGCCTGGATATATTGGGGAATGCCTTTGTCATATTAAAATCTTGTTAAGCAAACAGCAATCATTTCTAACTGTGGCATTTCCCAGGGCTAAATTCCCAGCGTACAGGGTTTGTACTGTTTTTTCATGGCGAATTATCAGAGTATTCTTTAATTCTCATCATTAATCTCCCGAAACCTGATTTTGATGCTGTTTTTTGTTACCAGTCAGTTTCCACGCGCGCTTTTGCTACTCTTTCATAAACCATTTCTGTTTGCTTACCTAATTTTGGCCAGCTAAATCTTTTTTCTAAATCTGCATAAGCGTTATCTACTAACCATTGAGAATAATCTGGGTTTTTCAGGACTTCTAAAATTCCCCAAGCTACGGAGTCAGGATTATTTACCGAGGTGGTAATTCCGGTTTTGGTATGTTGAACAACTTCTGGAAAACCACCTGTATCGGAAACTATGACTGGTACGCGGGAGGCGAAACTTTCTAAGGCTACAATGCCAAAGGGTTCATAAAGACTGGGGAATACTGCACAGTCGGCAATAGTTTGAAATTTATCTAAGTATTCATCGGAAAGAAACCCAGTAAAGTAACATTTATGCCAAATTCCCAAGTCCCAAGCTTGACGTTTAAGATGTTCGGTATTACCACCACCAACTATAACAAATTTAACATTACCTTCCATTTCCCATAGTACCTTGGGCGCAGCATTAAGTAATACTGGTACACCTTTTTCGTAGGTCATGCGACCCAGATAATACACAATTTTTTCATAATCTGCGGCAAATTGACGGCGAAAATATTGGGCATGAAAATCTTCGTGATGTCTTTTCTTTTCTGGGCGAATGCCATTATAAATTACGTCAATTTTATCATCTGGGACGAATAGCGATCGCACCAGTTCTTGACGCATATATTGACTACAAACTATAACTCGCCAGGCGTTCTCTGCTAGTGCATATTCTTTATTATGAATATAACGCTGGGTATCATTGTGAATACCATTATAACGTCCATATTCTGTGGCGTGAATTGTGGCAATCAGGGGAATTTTAAAGATATGCTTGAGAGCGATCGCTGCATCTCCTACTAACCAATCATGGGCATGAATCAGATCAAATGGACCTTTTTCCATCAGTAATTTACCACCATAAGATCCCATACTCTGGTTTAAATTCACTACCCAGTGAAAAAAATCGTTATTAGCTGCTACTTCTACGCGATGGATATGAATTCCTTCCACAAGTTCATAACGAGATGCTGGGCCAAATTCCGGTGTAATTAGGTGGATATCATGGCCTAACTTAATTAGTTCTGGGTACAACTCAGCGACGTGACGCGCAATTCCTCCTACTATCCTCGGTGGAAATTCCCAACTCAGCACTAATATCTTCATTGATTTGACTCCCCGATGATTGACAAAAATCTAAAAAGTTGAAAAAGTATATTTATAGTAGGTAAGTAAGCGTTGAAATTTATCCTTGAGGCAGGGAAAGAGGCAATAGACAAGAGGGAAAAGACTTTGAGGAATTTTACATCTTGTAACATATCTGGATTTTTTCAGGCCGACTTACTTAACAGGGTTAAAAGTGTTTTGCTGTCTGAGTTTGATAGTATCCCTAACCAGAGTGGCTAAAGTTGAGTAAACCATAACCATAGCCTGGGATAATCATTAGAGATATACTAGATATCAACTGTTACCTGGGACTACTCAGGCTGAACAATGTGTTTTGCAATTGATGTGAGCTTTTTTAAGCAAATTTTTAGATTTTTTTAAGGGTTATTTTGATAAAGCTTATCAAAGGTTGTCAAATTTCGTAAAGTTGCAAGAAACAAACACTCCTGATTTTGACTAAGTAGAACCTAATCCAGTTTTGCAAAGGTTGACTTTTCCTGCTGCTATTAATCCCGCATTCTCTGAACCAGTAAAAACCAATGTCCTATTTAATTATTAATGCTGATGATTTTGGCTGTTCTCAAAGTGTTAATGCAGCAATTATTAAAGCATACAAGGAAGGTATTTTAACTAGCACTAGCTTAATGGTAAGTGGTGATGCAGCACAAGAGGCGATCGCCTTAGCCAAAAATCATCCTCATTTAGCAGTGGGTTTACATCTGGTGTTAGTTTGCGGTAAATCAGTTTTACCTCCTACCCAAATTCCCCATTTAGTAGACTCTCAAGGTAACTTTTCCAATGATCCCACCCAAGCAGGATTAAGTTATCAATTTAATACAGCGACTCGCTCAGAATTGCGGTTAGAAATTCGCGCTCAATTAGAAAAATTCCGCGCTTCTGGTTTAAATTTGGCTCATGTTGATGGACATTTGCACCTTCATGTCCATCCTGTAATTTTGAACATTTTAACAGAATTATCAGCAGAATTTCAGATTAAATTTATCCGTTTACCTTCGGAAGAACTAAGAAAAAACCTCAAAATTGATCAACGTAATTTACTCACTAAAATAGTTTGGTCAATTGTCTTTGGACAATTACGCCGTTATGGAGAAGGTTTATTAAAAGCTCATAATATTAAATTTGCTAATCGGGTTTATGGATTATTACAAACTGGTGACATGAGTGAAAAATATTTGCTGGGTTTAATACCACAAATAGAAGCCGAATTAGTGGAAATTTATACTCATCCTGACTTAGTTAATACTGGTATCAATCACGGAGGTGAAATAGAATTAGCAGCTTTGTTAAGTCAGCAAGTGCGCGAATTGTTAACAGTAAAAGGGTTTGAATTGAGTAATTGTACAAAAGTGACTTGTTTATAATCAGATATTCATAAAACTTAATAATACAAGATGGTTTTTGCTGTATCTATGTTATTTTACTTAAAAAAATTATTATTTTGATACAAAAAATATATACTAGCCGTGGTATATTTTGTTTATTCTAGTTACATTTACACTTATGACAGACAAAATTTTACTTCCATCTGCATGGGATAAATTAACCGCTGATGATAAAGAGTTAGCAAAAGAGTTGACGCAATCCATTTTAAGAGGTGAAGCATCCCTTCAACTTTTATTACAATTACTCAGTGGTGAAGAAATAGATGATGAATTTAAGACAACAGCTACAACTATCAGCAATCACGAATTCGATTTTGAAATTACTACTGTTGATAACCAAAAAGTAAGTAGTCCACAATTAATGTTAGCTTCTTTGACTGCACCCCCTAAGTTACAAGTTTCTCCTGGAGTATTTACTGCTCTAAAAAGTAAGTGTGATAATGTTTGTAAAAATTCTCCGCAAGCAGAAGTTTGTAAAAAGTGTCGAAAACTTTTTCCATAATCAATATATCATTCAGAAAAATAATGTAGAGACGTTTTATAAAACGGCTCTATTAGTATTTATAATCTTAACAAACAAATGAGTATAGATAAATCTCAACTTGAATATAAAGAAGAAATACCAGAAGTTAAAGAACTGCGAGAGAAATTTTTGACTATTACCAAAATTTCTGATCCCCTAACTCGTGAATATCAATTTGCATTGTTGGAAAAAGAAGCAGAAAAAGCTGGTTTATCTGCTGAAACCTATCGTCGTTTATATGAAACATATCTTCAAAACAAAGAACATATTCCCCAATATCCACAAATATGGTGGTCATTAATAGAATGGGTAAGTTGGTTTTTAAAATTTCCTAAAAATATCAAACTACGATTACTAAAAACTATATTATCAATAGCTTTAGAAAAGGGAGTATTAATAAGTTTAGCAGTTACTTTATTTAAGTATTTCCAAGAAGCACCGAAAAGACAACAACAAGACCATTATCAAGCTTGGGAAATTATTAACTCTGCTAGTGGACAAAAAGCTAGTGGAGGGAGAATAGAAGCTTTAGAAGAATTAAATAAAGACGGTGTTAAATTATGGAACTTAGTTGTTGATAAAGCAGATTTAAGTGGAATAAGATTAGGTAAGGGTCAGCTTGCTTACACAAGTTTTAAAAATGCGAGATTGGGATGTATAGAAGTTGAAAAAAAAGAAAAATGTAGTAGCTTTAGAAAAGCTAATCTTTATAAAGCTCAATTTCAAAATGCTTATTTATATCACATAGACTTTCAAGGAACGAATCTTATTGATGCTAATCTGCAAAAAGCAGACCTGGAAAAAGCTGAATTACAAAATGCCTCTCTTTATAAAGCTAATTTTGAAAAAGCACAACTTCCTGATGCAAAGTTTCAAGGAGCGGATTTAGAAAATACAAATTTCAAAGATGCTATAATATGTGGTGATATATTTGATGAATCTACCAGTTCCAAAAAAACTATTTGTGCTAATTTCAGTGGTGCTAATTTTAGTGGTGCTAATTTTATCGGAGCGCAAAATCTCACTCCTGAACAAGTCAAATCTGCAAACAATTGGGAAAAAGCTTGTTATGATCCAGCACTAAGGATAAAACTAAACTTACCACCTAATAACCCTGATTATTGTCAAGATAAATTAAAATAATAAACAATACCTTGTCCAAATCGGAAAAACTCTTGATTTGTAGGTTGGGTTGAGGTACGAAACCCAACAAATGCGTCGGGTTGCGCTGTCGCTTAACCCAACCTACAAAAAATGGACAAGGTATTGATAAATATACTTATTGTATCAACCCTGAGCTTAATTGTATCTGCCATGCCACGCAAAACAAAAACATCATCTCCAACTATAGCAACCCCTCTCGCACTATCTGACTTACATCTCAAGTTAGCAGGTTTAGAGAAAGAACACCAATCACTATTAAAGCAAATTAAAAAAAAGCGCACAGAATTAAATAACTTTGTCGAAAAAATGCGTTCTCTAGCTACAGAGGTATTTCATCGAGCTAGTCCCAGCATGAAAACAATGGAAGAATTAGATACAGAAATTCATGCTTTATTTAGCGAAATTTTAACTACAAGAAAATTTGGAAAAGACACTAAAAAAAAGATAGAATCCCTGTACAGAAGTCTGCAAATGGGAGGAATTATTAGTTATAAACCTATGGACGAAGATGAAGAAGATGATGATGAAAAATTAAATGAACTCTTTGAAGAAAATGAATTTCAAGAAAATCATCAACGTCGTCAGCAATTTTGGGAAGCAGACCGAGATTCAGAGTCTCCCAGTGGAGGAAGAACAGATGAATCGAAAAAAGTTAGACAAACATTTTTGCGGTTAGCCGAAATCTTTCACCCTGATAAAGTTAAAGATAACGAAACCCAAATGACTCACACAGAAATCATGAAGGAAATTAATAAAGCTTATCAAGAGGGAGATTTAGCCAGACTTTTAGAAATTGAACGTCAGTATGAAGTGGGAGAA
>JBJTUF010000052.1:0-2638 GCA_046080565.1 Cuspidothrix sp.
GGATAATATAATATTAATTGTGGTTCTGTTACTTTGGTTAAATAATTTTCTGTGTGTTTTGTTAATACTGTTTTGACTAATTCAGGATAATTTATTGTTTCTATAAAATAATCTCCTGTTTGATGAGTGGAAATACTAGCAATTTTAATTGATGTCAGGTATAATAGTTTCAATCTTTTATTTTCGTAGGTTGGGTTAAGCGAAGCGCAACCCAACACAATTAGATTATAAAGATGTTGGTTTTTATCAACTAAAAAATTAATTTTTATTTTTATCAATACCAATGTTTGATAAATTAATATATGGATAAAATAGAGCTTTTATTTCACTAATTCTTTGAACTTCAAACCATTTCCTAATTTCCTTAATTTTCTTTATACAATTATTTAATTCTTCACCATTTATCTGTGCTTCTGATTTAATATCTCCTTCATTTTTATTATACCATTCAGAAGAATTTGACTGTTGTTGTTGTTTTCCATATTCATTTACCTCATCAATATGATTTTTTAAAATAACTAATTCATTAGCTTTTTCATAAATTTCTCTAAGTTTTTGATTAACTTCTTCTCCAAATAAAAATTCTGCTTCAAATAGTCGAGGTAAATAACTATTTATTTTATCTTGTATTATTTCAACACTATTATTCATTTTAACAGAAGTAAATAAGGTCATGGCTAATACATAAATTTCTAATCGTTTCTCAGATAAGTTTTTCCTTAACTGCTGTCGATTTATTTGATACTGTTGATATGCGATATAAGCTGCAACACAAGTAACAGGAGTAAAAGCCTTTATAAAATTATCTACATTTTCTACGTAAATCTCAAATATTGAAGTTGAAATGAATGGAGATATTATAAATAATAAAGATGGAATAATAATTGGTTTCTGTTTAAGCCAACTAAACATTTCCGTGATTATATCCAATCTATAAGCAATCAATATAGATTTATAAATGAGCCATATTCCTACTATCAATAAACCTACTATAGCTGGTGTATTATCAAATATATTACTGTAAATCATCTATTTTTAGATCGTAGTAGTCTTAATTTGTTAGTGTTTTAGTATCAACTGATATGCTGAACAGAAATCAATATCTATTTCCCAAAATTATGCAATTTAATTTCTCCTGTTTCCAGTAATTCTTTAAGAGATAAAATCTGAGCATACGGTTTTTCTTGTCCCCAATTATTTTCCCAACATATAATCAGTTCTGCATCTTTTTTAGGAGTTATATGATGTAAATGTTTGATAAAGTTATTACTTTTGTATTCAAATTCTACAAATAATTCTATATTGCCAGTGCGATTTCCCTTAGAATCATATTTATCAAATTTTAATCGTGCATCTGGAAACTTTTCTCTTATCAATATTATTTGTGAAAAACTTATTGTATCCTTGCAATATTTAAACTTAAAATCTTTATTTGCTATCATATGAAACATAATACAAAATAGAGCTACAGTAGATTGCTCATCTATTGGTTCATTTTGATAAAATTTCTCTAAACCAGAAAATTTATCGCTATTTCTTAGAGGAAGACCTGTAGTATCAGGTTTTGATGAATTATCATTAAAATTTTTTTTGTACTCAGGAATTATATATTTTTCACGTAGATATTCGGCAATTCTATCCGATGTATCATAATGAGATCCATCATGCTGCTTTAGAGCAAGAATTTGTCGAATATAATCAACATGATTATACTTTTTTAGTTCTATTTTAAACTTCTTAATATATTCATCGTTCTCAAGTTTTTGGAAAACTTCTAAAAACATTTTTCTCTCTTGCTGATTTTCGATTTTTATTAATTCATATAGATGTCCCATTAGTATGCTTTTAGCCTTTTTAATATCTTCTAAAGGAATTAAATTGTAAATCTTCATATATTTTCTTGCCAAGTCTTGAGACTGTGGTATTTTGTCATTTAGAAACTTAAAAAACCTTCTTTTGTCTGGATACTGCTCATACATTTTTGCTATTTCTTCACCTATGTGCCAAGCTGTTATAGCGGATTCTTCACGATAAAGCTTATTTATTTTCTCAATTGATATTTGTAATTTTTCGTCCATAATTTAATCCTATTTTTAATGTTAAATAACCCTAGATTAAAATTTAATAGATGATAATTAAGATAAGCTATTACGTAGCTAAATTTAATGTTTTGCAGCCTAAAATTGTTTTAGTAAGGCTTTTAATCAAATAAAGTAAATGCGTAAGAGCTTATTTTTTATTACCGTCTTTTTACATTAGCAAATTTCTACATTTGCCATCAATTTCCTAAATTTCCTAACTTTTATTTTTTTATGTGAAGATTTTGCCTTTCTTTTTTCTGAGCGTAACTTGCTCGAATTAACTACGCTTGGGGGTTTTTGAGTCTTGGATGTTTCTAAAGAGTTTGTTTCTTTTTTTTCTGCTCTAAACTTTCTGGAACAACTATAATATACATACCCTCCCCGATAGGTAGTCCCCGAATACTCACTTACAGAAAAATAGACCTATTGCGAAAGTGCGATCGTTAACGTAAAATAAACAAAAAATTGGAGAACAGAATATGAATTATGAAGAAGTAAAAAAATTAAACCCCCCCGACTTTAAACGCTATTGTGGAGTCCATATTGAAACATTTAAT
>JBJTUF010000053.1:0-10311 GCA_046080565.1 Cuspidothrix sp.
TTGTTTGCGATACATTTTGATGCACCTTGATGCAAGGGTTTTTATCTATTTTACCCCTTTTTCTTGCACTTTGTTCCTTTTTTCTGCCCCCTCAACTCTTGATTTATCTAGGTTTTGTGTTTATTCAGCAAGCCCTAGATATTAAAGATATTCTGTCTACAGTAACTCAGGATATCAAAGACTTACTCCATAGCGATCGCGTCATCGTCTTCCAACTCTTTGCTGATGGTAAAAGTCAAATAGTTGAAGAAGCCGTTTCTGGTTCGTTAGTCTCACTCAAAGACCGCCATTGGGAGGATGAAACATGGTCTCCAGAAATTCTTGATTACTACTGGCAAGGACAGCCCCGCATCGTCGCCGATGTTATGACAGATATTTGGACAGATTGCCTCGTAGAATATTCCCTGGAAGGGCAAATCCAATCCAAAATCGTCGCCCCTAGTTTACAAGAAGTCCGAGTCGGGGACAACCATCGCTGGGTAGCATCTCATAAAAACAATAGACTTTGGGGAGTCTTAGTCGTTCATGCTTGTCTAGAAAAACGAGTTTGGAAAGACTCCGAAGCCCAACTTCTCCAACAAATTGCTAACCAATTAGCGATCGCCATTCAACAAGCTAATCTTTTCGACCAGTTACAAACAGAATTATCGGAACGTCTGCAAGCAGAAGCAAAACTCACAGAAACCAATCAAAAACTTGCCATTTCCAACGAAGAATTAGCCCGTGCCACCCGCCTCAAAGACGAATTTTTGGCCAACATGAGTCATGAACTCCGTACCCCCCTCAACGCTATTTTAGGACTTACTGAAGTGCTACAAGACGATATCATTGGCACAGTCAATGAACGCCAACTCAAAGCCCTAAAAACCGTTGAACGCAGTGGTAATCATCTTCTAGAATTGATCAATGACATCCTCGATGTCGCCAAAATTGAAGCCGGACAGATCGAACTGGACTTAACAGCAATTTCTGTCAGTCATCTGTGCCAATCCAGTGCAGCATTTATTAAACAACAAGCGCTGAAGAAAAATATTCAGCTACATATCAATATTGAAGACAATCTCCCTAACCTATTGGTAGATGAAAGACGAATTCGTCAAGTATTAATTAATTTGCTTAATAATGCCGTAAAATTTACTCCAGAAGGGGGAAGCATTACCCTAAAAGTCAGCCAAGATAGCTTGAATATCAATAATTCTAGCCTCCAACCTAGTCTAAAAATTGCCATTACTGATACAGGCATCGGCATTTCTTCAGAAAATATCAATAAACTATTTCAGCCCTTTATTCAAATAGATAGCGCCTTAAATCGTCAATATTCAGGTACAGGTTTAGGACTGGCATTAGTGAAGCGAATTGTCGAATTACATGGAGGTAGTGTGGGATTAACCAGTGAACTAGGTGTGGGTAGTTGTTTTACCGTCGAACTACCTTGTACTTCTGCATCGGAAATCATGGTCAATTATCAATCAACAACTGGTTCAACAATAGATACCCCCGGAGAAACAACGGTAGCAAATCAAGCCCCACTAATTTTACTAGCGGAAGATAACGAAGCCAATATTATTACCTTTTTGAGCTATCTCGAAGCTAGAGGTTATCGCGTCTTAATAGCCAGAGATGGTCAAGAAGCCGTTGACATGGCACAAACTCATCACCCTGACTTGATTCTCATGGATATTCAAATGCCAAAAATGGATGGTATCGAAGCCATGAAACAGATTCGCCTCGATCCTACCTTAGTTAATACACCGATAATTGCCCTTACAGCATTAGCCATGACAGGAGATAGCGATCGCTGTCTAGAAGCAGGAGCAAATGATTATTTAACCAAACCAGTTAAACTTAAACAACTCGCTATTTCCATCCAACAATTTTTAAAATAGGGGTTGCTGATAAAATCCTTACAAGAGGCAAAAGGCTAGGAGGCAACGCTAACAAACCGACCTACCATATAATGATTTTTTAGCCTTAACCACACAGGACTGAAATCCGCCGTATCACCCCCCTTTCCATGACAAATCCCCGTCAAGTTGCCTTTATCGCCCTCAAAGAAATACACAAAGGAGCTTATGCTGATGTTGCTTTAGACCGTGTATTACAAAAGTATGAATTACCCGACAATGACCGTCGCTTAATGACAGAATTAGTCTATGGCAGTGTGAGAAGACAACGCACCTTAGATGCTATCATTGACCAACTGGCGACTAAAAAAGCACACCAACAACCACCAGATCTGCGGACAATTTTACATCTGGGTTTTTATCAACTGCGTTATCAAGAAAGAATCCCCGTTTCTGCTGCTGTAAATACTACTGTTGAATTAGCAAAAGCAAATGGTTTTCCTGGTTTAACTGGTTTTGTCAATGGTTTATTACGTCAATATCTCCGACTAGCAGAAAAATCATCAGAGCCTTTAAAACTACCAGAAAATCCAGTAGAAAAATTAGGCATTTTACATAGTTTTCCTGATTGGATAATTGGAGTTTGGTTATCACAATTAGATTTTGAGGAAACAGAAAAACTCTGTAATTGGATGAATCAAACCCCGACTATTGATTTACGAGTAAATATCCTGCGTAGTTCTGTAGAAGATGTGAAATCAGCTTTTTCATCTGCGGGTGTTTTAGTGGAATCTGTTCCCCATTTACCCCAAGCTTTACGATTAATTGGTAATAATGGCGCAATTCAAAATTTACCTGGTTTTCGTGAAGGTTGGTGGACTGTTCAAGATAGTAGCGCTCAGTTAGTTAGTCATTTGCTTGACCCTCAAGCCGGTGAAGTGGTAATTGATGTCTGTGCAGCACCGGGAGGGAAAACTACCCACATTGCAGAGTTGATGGGAGATCAGGGCAAAATTTACGCCTGTGATAAAACCGCTTCTCGTCTACGTAAACTTACTGCAAATACTAAACGTCTGAATTTACCATCTATCGAAATCTGCACCGGGGATAGCCGCACTTTTACCCAATTTCATAACATCGCTGATCGTGTATTATTAGATGCTCCCTGTTCTGGGTTGGGTACTATGCACCGTCATGCTGATGCGCGTTGGCGACAAACACCGACATCTGTACAAGAACTTTCTCAACTACAAAAGGAACTAATATCACATAATGCAACTTTTGTCAAAACTGGAGGGGTTTTAGTTTATGCAACTTGTACATTGCATCCAGCAGAAAATGAAGAGGTGATTTCCGAGTTTTTAGCGGCAAATCCCCATTGGAAAATTGAACCTCCCAGCTTTGATTTAGGTAATATTTCTGCCTCTGGGTGGTTGAAGGTATGGCCTCACCAACAGGATATGGATGGTTTTTTCATGGTGCGCTTAAGAAAAACTAAGGATTCCGAGTGAATACCAAGAGTGATTGTAAGATTTGATCAAAGCCGGAATCTACCAGAGGAGGCGGTAATGGTTAATAACTCTCATGTGAAAAATCTAGTAAAAATACTGATTGGAGCAGCTTGGATTGATGGCAGAATCCAGCCCGAAGAACGCCAATATTTACGGGAAATAGCGCAGGTTAAAGGTTTAGCTAATGATCCAGAAATTAAACCTTGGTTGTATGAATTAGTGCCAGTAAAGCCAAATCAATGTTATGAATGGGTGAGAGACTATTTAGGCGATCGCCCTACTCAAGAAGATTACGAAAATTTAATTGAAGCCATCAGTGGCTTAATTTATAGTGACGGTGATGTAGCATTTGAGGAAGCAAGACTCCTCTCTCAATTGGAAGAGTTAAGCAAATCCAGTGAACTTCATCCAGGTGTCCACACCACCCTACTTAAGCAAATTCAAAAACTTTATCGTCGGTGGGTAGACGTGCAGAATTAAGTAATGGGTAATGGGTAATGGGTAAAAGTTTTTCCAATTACCAATTACCAATTACCAATTACCAAATTTATTCCTTCTCAATTTTGGGAACAATGTCAGGGCGTTCTTTATTTTCCCAACCGGGGGGACGTTTAGAGTTGTACCAAGCTATTGAACCAATGGTGACAGCAGCAATAAAACCGACTACATACACCACCGTAAAAGCTAAGGGAAAGTGATTGCCAGTATTTTCTATTGGGGCTTGGAGCAATAAATAACTCATGACTATATTCCGCTTAATGTTAGGTTACACTTCTTAACAAAGTATAAACTGAGCATATCATCTACATCTATCCCAGGAAAAATCTTTAGTATGATGTTGACGGTTGACGGTTGTACGGGCGAACGGCCGTTCGCCCCTATTCATCTCCACCTCTGCTCTTATGCCTCCTGTCACCTATCACCGCCTTTAAGCTGCTGTGCAGCTAGATTGTATATTGTGGTATTGAAGAAAATTACCCTGAAACTTTCTTCATTTTTGATTTTTGACTTGCTGTTGTGCTTTTTAAATAGACAACAGCTTACTCACCTGAAGAATCAGGTTTAAGTCTTTCTCTCCAGGAAGATTGGGATGATGAAGATCCGCCAGTATTATTTCTTGGTGAAGAGGAAGAATTTGCGGAGCTTGATCTGTTATTGCGGCTTCTTCGTGAACGAGATGATCTAGGAGTAGATTCGCTATTAGATTCTTGGGTACGCTCGCGTCTTCTACGGCGAGGAGTATCAGAGGATGTCTCATTACTTTCTTGTCTATAGCGTCGTCTCCGTCTAGGCCGATTTTCTTCTGTAGAATTTAACACTGATTCCTCCGATTGACTGTTGCTTCTTCTGCGTCTGCGTCTGGGGGAAGAATCAGAATTATCGTTATTATCCGCATCTGATTTTTGGTCTGGATTAGAAAAAGAGCGATTAATCAGTTTTTTGGGTTTGATTCGTTCGGCTTTAATAGTACCTTTGCGATTTTCTAATTTAGGCCGGGGAGGAAACTTTTCTACGGGCATTCCCTCTACAATTTTTTCCATGAATTCATGCCAAGCATAGGCGGCGCTACCACTATTACCATAGGTACGGCTGTTATCATCATTACCTAGCCACACCCCGGCTACTACTTGGGGAATATAACCAATAAACCATAAATCACGGGATTCATCGGTAGTACCTGTTTTTCCTGCCACCTGTCTATCATTTAATTGAGCCGCCCCTCCTGTTCCATCGCTGACAACATTGCGTAACATCCAACTCATAATGTCGCTGGTATCAGGATCTAACACTTGTTTAGGTGTATATTGCGCTCTCCAAAGGACATTGCCTTCGCGGCTGAAAATGCGACGAATCCCATGGGCTTCTATCTGATTTCCTTGAGTAGCAAATGTAGCATAGGCGTTGGTTAATTCCAATAAGTTGACTTCATGAGAACCTAGAGCTAAGGAATAGGTAGGCTTCATTTCTGACTTAATTCCCATATCCTGTGCCAGTTTAATAACAGGATTATAACCTGTATCTAATAATAGTTTAACGGCAATTGTATTTACTGATGTGGTAAGAGCATCTCTGAGAGTTAACCAGCCGACAAATTTATTATTAGCGTTTTTTGGTTCATAACCATCTATTAACAAAGGTGCATCTAAATAGCTATCATAGGGACTTTTGCCTGTAGCGATCGCCGTAGCATAGAGAAAAGCTTTAAAAGTTGATCCTGGTTGGCGTTGGGCTTGTGTCACCCGATTAAACTGGTTTTTGCTAAAGTCTTTACCCCCCACCATCGCCTGAATTTCACCATTGTGAGTATCTATGGCTACTAATGCGGCTTGTTTAAAGTTTTGCCACCGCCCTCGATTTTTGAGGGTTTTCTCAACTGCTTCTTCTGCGGCTACTTGCCAAGTTGGGTTTAAAGTGGTTTCCACTACCAAACCACCACTGGCTAAGATATCGGGGGGCAGGTGCTTAGGTAGTTCCTTTTGAATGTAGGAAGTAAAGAAGGGAAATTTTACCTCTAACCGTTTAGGTAAATTGCTGTTAACTGTTAATGCTTCTTTACTAGCTGTTTCTCTTTGTTCTGGTGTGATGATGTCATCTTCTTCCATACGCTGCAACACCAAATTTCGCCGTTCTGTGGCTGCTTTGGGATTTTTATCGGGAGCGTAGACATTTGGCGCAGGAGCTAAACCAGCCAAGGTGGCCATTTCTGATAAGGTAAGCTGATCTACAGTTTTACTAAAGTAAGCCCAGGCGGCATCTCCCACACCATAAGCGCCAGAACCTAAATAAACAAGATTCAGATAACGTTCTAATATCTCATCTTTAGTTAATTGCTGCTCTAGTTTCTGAGCTAATCGTATTTCTCTGAGTTTCCGCCAGAAAGTTTTTTCTTGTTTGAGGAAGAGAATTCGGGCTACCTGTTGGGTGATGGTGCTACCGCCTTCTACCACATCTTGCGATCGCACATTATTTACAACTGCCCGAAAAATTCCCTGAACATCCACTCCACTATGTTGCTGAAATCTTCTATCTTCTGAGGCAATAAAAGCTTTCTTTAAATTATCTGGTAGTTGTTGCAGTGTCAGGACTTCTCTAGTAGCTTCACCTTGCTGTTGTAGCACACTGCCATCAGCCGCTTTAATTGTCAGTGTTTGCTCTCTAGCTACTGCCTTGAGTGCAGACTGATCTGGTAAATTACTATCTATTTCTTTCATTGTGTAATGGAAAGCAATGATCCCCCCAGTTACACTTAAACCTGCCCAAAACCAAAAACGACGATAAAAGGGTTTATCGTGTCCGACAATTTTTCCCAAAACTCCAGATGAAAGGGCTGTCATCTGATTGATTAACTGCTTCGCCTTCACCTGCATTCTCGGTAGTAAGTTTTCATGTACGGACTCCTCATTTTTTTGATCATTACCAAGTGGCAATCACAGTTTTTTTTGTTTAGTCGTCAGCGCGATATCTTTGGTTTTCACATAATACATCATAAATAATTAACTTTATTCAGTAGTAGAATATGTTTTATAAACGATCAGTTATTAAATATTAATTTTCATTAATCAAAATGCAATTTTTGCATAATCTATGTCAATGGTTTAACCATTGAAACCATAGACTTTTTGCAATATGCTATATATAGCTGTAGCCAGCATAATTAGGACATTATGAATCCTTGAAACATATATATAACAAGGTTTTTCTTTGTGCCTCCTGTCCTCTGCTATAGTTTAAATAACAAAAATATACTCAGATATAGTCAAATATTAGACAAAGACTCTATGGATGAGATGATCCTGGAAACCTATCCTCAAACGGCCAAAGCAGCGATCGCTCTGGGTAGCAACATGGGTAATTCCCAAGCCATTTTAGCAGGAGCTTTAACAGCCCTAAACCAAACATCAGGCATCACAATCCAAGCCCAATCGAGTTTGTATCGAACAAAAGCCATAGGGCCTACTCAGCCAGATTACTTAAATGGCTGCGCCACATTACTTGTAAAAATTTCACCACAGGCTTTATTAGAAAATTTATTAGCCATTGAACAACAGTTTGGGCGTATACGTCAGGAACATTGGGGACCACGTACCCTAGATTTAGATTTGTTATTATATGATGACTTAATTTTACAGCAGTCAAATCTGCAAATTCCCCATCCCCGCATGGCCGAACGAGCTTTTGTTCTAGTACCTCTAGCAGAAATTGCCCCCAATTGGCGCGATCCCATATCACAACGCAGCATTCAAGATTTACTGCTAGAGGTAGACACTTGTGATGTACATTTATTGTAGTGGGCAAAAAAATTACCATTTTGACAGCCCAAAAAGAACTGATTACAAAAAAATCCCCCGTATACATTCTCTGTATTCACAGACTGTAGAGTTTGACTATGCCATTAGGTAGAGAATTACCACAGTTGCTCAAGCAACGCTTGTTTTATAAAGGGCGCAAATTTAACTTTGAAGTTAATCGCTTGCGTCTACCCAACAAATCCGAAGGGGAATGGGAATGTATTCGCCATCCCGGTGGCGCTTTAGCTATTCCCATAACCGCAGAAGGTAAGCTTGTACTGGTTCGTCAATATCGTTTTGCAGTCCAAGGCAGATTATTAGAATTTCCTGCCGGTACTGTAGAACCCAATGAAGATCCCTTAGAGACAGTTAAACGGGAAATTCAAGAAGAAACCGGCTATTTGGCTCATAAATGGGACAAGCTAGGAGAATTTTTCCTTGCTCCTGGTTATTCCGATGAAATTATCTATGCTTTTATCGCCAGAGATTTAGAACCCCTGGAAACTCCTCCAGAACAAGACGAAGATGAAGATATCCAAACCGTATTACTTACTCCTGAAGAATTGGAACAAGCGATTTTGATGGGAGAACCTGTAGATGCTAAATCTATTGCTAGTTTTTTCCTCTTGCGATCATTTTTACGTTAAGAGATGGGAGCAACACGGGTGAACGGACGTTCACCCCTACAACAATTACCAATTACCCATTACCCATTACTTATCTCGAATAACCCCCCACAAAATCACGCATCCGATAATCTGGAGATTGGGTTAATACTTTTTTGGTTGCACCAAAATCATGTAATTTCCCTACATGATTTTCATTGTATTGAAATAGAGCCGTAAAATCCGCCAATCGGTAAACCTGTTGTATATTGTGAGAAATAAATATAATTGTCAATTCAGAACGCAAGCACTCAATTAGTTCTTCAATTTTTGTCGTAGCGATGGGATCAAGTCCCATAAATAGTTCATCCATGAGAATGACTTGCGGTTTTACAGCCAAAGCGCGAGCAATACATAACCTTTGTTGTTGTCCTATAGCCAGTTCTAAAGCAGATTTATGAAGTTTATTTTTCAACTCTTCCCAAATATCAGCAGCTTTGAGTGCTACTTCCACAATTTCATCTAATTCTGGTTTTGGTCGCCAGCCAATTAATTTGACACCATAAGCAATATTATCATAAATGCTCATAGGAAAAAGATTTGGTTGAGGATAGATGGTACTAATTTGACGGCGGAGACGATTAAGATTAATGCGTCGTTCATAAATATTTTGACCAAAAAATTCTATTTTGCCCTCAATTAATACTTCTCTCTCTAACTCACTCATGCGGTTGAGAGATTTTAAAAAAGTAGACTTACCACAACCGCTAGGCCCAATAATGGCAATTATTTTATTTTGGGGAATATCCATAGAGACATTTTCCAAAATTTTGCGCTGGTTGTAGTAAAAACTAAAATTTTTGACACTAATAGCCGGAATTATTTTAACCATAGTTACAACTCAGAACAGGGAAAAGGAAACAGGGAAAAGGAAACAGGAAACAAGAAACAGAGTTAAAAGTCCTTTATTGTATGATTTTTAAGTTTCAGTTCGTATCTTATTCAACTGCATACCGCTATATAATCTAAATTAGTTATTCTATTTATCTACAATGTTGCGTTTAATCAATATGAGAAAGGGAAGTATCATGTTACATCGGTTAATTTTGATTATTACTACTATTATTGTCTGGTATTTGTGTATTTTTGACACAGTGGCCAAAGACAAAAAAAATGAAGATTTGGATAGATTTCCTCCCAGTCCTCTAGAAATAACTACAAATGACCCAATATTGCCCACTTTAGCTAACAAACGGGAATTAACATCAGCAGAGTTAGAAAAATTAAGTATAGATTTAGATGGGTTAAATCAAGAAGCACAAGTTATTCTACAAACAGAAGATAATCAGAAAGCCTTTGATATTTGGAATCGTGAACTCAGATTACGACGCTTTTTAGGTACATTATCAGAAGTCGAAGCGTTAGCAAGAGTAGGAGAAATTGCCAGCAATGAAAATGAACGAGAACAGGTGCAATATATTAGTCAGCGATTACAAGTAATTCAAAGCCAGATGACAAAACAGAAAAAGAATGATTTACAATTATGGCGATCGCTTGGCAATGCGTATCAAAAAGTCCGGTTATATAAATCAAGAATATCAGTCTATGAACAAATTTTAACTCTAGTCAAACAACAAAAAGATCCAATCGCTGAAATAGAGACTTTAAACCAGCTTGGAGAATTAAATTTAAGTATATTTAATTATACTCAAGCCGCCAATATTTATCAACAACTATTAGACTCGGCAGTTAATCAAGCTAATAGAACTAATGAGTTAGCATATTTACAAAAATTAGCTTATATCTACACCCAAAAGAAACAACCCGATACAGCAATAGATATTTTGAATAAATTAGTTCAAATTTACACTCGTAACCAAAACTTGAATCAAATTCCCGCCTTAAAATTAGCCATTGCAGCTAAATAGGGTTTGCTGAAAAAGTCGAAAAAAACTTTGAGGAGAATTGAGTAGGTAGTCAAGCAGAAATAAAGATAAGATTTTGTTGTGTAAACTTCACTAAATAATCAAGTTCACTAATCAAATCAGGTAAAAAAGACGTA
>JBJTUF010000054.1:0-5403 GCA_046080565.1 Cuspidothrix sp.
TAACTCGGTTCTTTCCAGTTCTTGTGTGATCCACTCTTCCATTGACTGACGTTGGTTTGACTCTGGGTATTTTCATAGTCAATACACAATCCCTGGATTTTGTCAAACTTTATGTTAAGAAAGATGTGGGTAATGGATAGCTTCACTAGAGGGGAATGGGCTTTGAAAGCCTCTCCCCTTGTAGGGGTTTGAGATTGCTTCCTTAGGTCGCAATGACAGTATTTGAAGTAGGTTTTACGTAAGTCCAGGTTCTTTTTAGCTAGGAGAACAGCGAGAACAAAAATGAGGACTAAATTTACAAAATTGATTACCAGTTAATGGGTAGGTTGTACAATAGGGGAAACTCGTTATTTCCATTGTTCTGGGTGGAGAATTAGAGGCAATGGTCAAGGGTAGAGATGATTGAGGTTTACGAACCAAAACCATAGATAAAAGCTTAGGCAAAGCTAAACAAGCCCCAGCATTGATAAGAGTCAGTAATAATACATCCATCAAATCTATAGGGAATCACCCCCAGACGAAAGTACAACGGTTCTATAGATACTAAAATATATGGCTATAGCAGAAGGCAGAAGGGAAAACCTGATCTTGTATGATCTTGAAGTTTCAGTTCCCATATCATCCCACTGCATACCGCTATATTGGCCATAAATCCAGCCAAACCATAGTATTTAGTTTATATAAAATCAGTTTAACATAGATTTTTTTAAATATGAGGTGTATAAATCAGTAATTGTTATTGATTGCTGTGTAAACTAAGTAGGGAATAGAGTTATATAAGTTGAAAAAATCACCAATTTGATTTTACAGTAGCATTTATGGCAAAACACCAATCTGCAAATTCTCTCTTAGCTAACATTTCACAGCAAGAACGTCTGGCTTTACAAAGTTTGGCCGATTACAGTAAGGTAGAATCACTGCCAGAGATTTGGCCTTTAGCAGCTAGGCAATTTGGTAATATAGTAGCCCTGCATAACCCCCATGCAAAACCAGAAGTAAAAATTACCTATAGTCAGCTTGCATCCCAAATTCAACGCTTTGCGGCAGGTTTACAGGCTTTAGGCATTAATATGAACAATAAAGACTCTTTACCCTATGGTGAAAGAGTGGCGCTTATTGCTGATAACAGTCCGCGTTGGTTTATTGCTGATCAAGGTATCATGACAGCAGGAGCGGTAAATGCAGTCCGTAGCGCGCAAGCAGAACGAGAAGAATTACTTTATATCATTTCCCATAGTGGCAGTACAGCCTTAGTAGTTGAAGATATCAAAACTCTCAATAAGCTAGGAGATAGACTCAATGAACTACCAATTAAAGTGGTAGTTCTCCTTTCTGATGAAACACCACCCACAGAAATGAATTTTCAGGTGGTAAATTTTTCCCAGTTAGTAGAAATTGGTAGTAACAATACTTTAGTGGCAATTCAGACAGATACTGAAGCATTAGCTACGTTAATTTATACTTCTGGGACTACGGGAAAACCTAAAGGTGTGATGCTCTCCCACAGAAATTTACTACATCAAGTTAGAACTTTGGGAACAATAGTACAGCCAAAAAAAGGAGATATTGCCCTCAGTATTTTACCCACATGGCATAGTTATGAACGTAGTGGAGAGTATTTCTTGCTTTCTCAAGGCTGTACCCAAATCTATACTAATCTGCGTTCTGTTAAAGGAGATTTAAGGCAATTTAAACCGAATTACATGATTGCTGTGCCAAGATTATGGGAATCAATTTATGAAGGGGTGCAAAAACAATTTCGGGAACAACCAGCCAATAAACAAAAGTTAATTCAGTTTTTAATAGGTAAAAGTCAGGAGTATGTGGAAGCGCGGCGAATTAGGCAAGGATTGAGTTTAAATCATATTCATGCTTCAGTTTTAGAGCGATCGCAAGCCAAAATCACAGAATTAGCTCTATTACCCTTCCATAAACTAGGGAAAAAGTTAGTTTATGGCAAAGTTCGAGAAGCCACTGGCGGCCAAGTCAAGCATATTATCAGTGGTGGTGGGGCGTTACCTGGATATATAGATACCTTTTTTGAAATTGTTGGCATAGAGATCTTACAAGGCTATGGTTTAACCGAAACCTCCCCCGTAACTAACGCCCGTCGTCCTTGGCGTAACCTGCGAGGTTCTTCAGGACAACCAGTTGCGGGTACAGAAGTAAAAATTGTCCATCCAGAAACCCGTCAACCCCTACCCGCCGGAGAACGGGGTTTAGTCCTGCTTAAAGGACCTCAAATCATGCAAGGCTATTATCAAAATCCCGAAGCCACAAAGAAAGCGATAGACCCAGAAGGTTGGTTTGATAGCGGTGATTTAGGTTGGGTGACACCGGAAAATGATCTAGTATTAACTGGTAGAGCAAAAGATACCATTGTTTTGAGTAATGGTGAAAATATTGAACCCCAGCCTATAGAAGATGCTTGCTTGCGATCGCCCTACATTGATCAAATCATGCTCGTAGGGCAAGATCAACGCAGCATCGGGGCTTTAATTGTTCCCAACTTAGAAGCCTTAGAAAAATGGCACGAAACACAAAATAGTAGTGAAAAAATTGATTTGAACAGTAAAATAGTCCAGGATTTATTCCGGCAAGAATTAAATCGAGAAGTCCAAAACCGTCCTGGTTATCGAGCCGATGATCGCATCGGGCCATTTAAACTAATAGAGGAACAATTCTCAATTGAAAATGGCATGATGACACAAACCCTCAAAATCCGTCGTCACGTTGTCATGGAACGATATTGCGATATTATTGACGGAATGTTTACCAAATAATTTCCCAAGCAGATTTTATTCGGGATCAGATTGGAAGCAGGGGAGCAGGGGAGCGCGGGAGCAGGGGAGCAGGGGAGCAGGGGGAGAAATTTCTTTCTGACTTACTTCTGAACTCCTGACTCCTGAACTCCTGACTCCTGAACTCCTGATAGCGAAGCGTGGCGAAGCCATACTCCTGAACTACTGACTCCTAACTCCTGACTCGGTGACTCCTCTCCAAATTACAAACTATTAAGAGTGAACGTACAATTTTTATGGATGCCCCTAACCCTCAATTGCTTTTAAAACGCCCAATAAATGTTAAAGCGATAGTTACTCCCCTTTGGAAAGACGAAGTACAACAACAATTACAAGCTCAAATTAATCAAATTGACCAACAACTACAACAATTAGATATTGAAGGGCAACGAGCAATTACTGCCATTCAAAAACAGAGTATTCAACCACCAGCACCCCAAACACTGCAACAAATAGACAATATTCAATTGCAAGTTAATCAAAAGAAAAGTGAACTGCTAGAGCAGAAAAATCAACTACTGCAAAACCTCCAGCAAGTTCAATTTTTGGAATTAGATCAAGAAGTTAACCAATTTCAAATGGAAAGCTTTTTCCGCATTGAACCAGGTGATAACTTGATCAGTAAAATGCAAGTAGAAGTTGTACTACGTGATGGCATCGTCGAAGAAATTCGTGGTGATATCTAGATAGGTAATGGGTAATTGGTAATTGGTAATTGGTAAAATCTGTTCCCTCTTGCCTCTTGCCTCTTGCCTCTTGCCTATTCCCTCTTGCCTAACTCAACATATAAATTTTTATCTAAAATTCTCCCAGCGAGATACAATTTTAGCTAATTACAACTGTTAAAGTCCAAATTACAAAATTTTGATTCTGAAACCACCATTATGAGCATTAACGAAGTATTTATGCCGGCGCTGAGTTCAACCATGACCGAAGGTAAAATAGTATCTTGGGTCAAGTCGCCTGGAGATAAAGTGGAAAAAGGCGAAACAGTGGTGGTTGTCGAGTCAGATAAGGCCGATATGGATGTAGAGACCTTTTATGAAGGATATCTAGCCCATATCATTGTTCAAGCTGGTGAAACTGCCCCAGTAGGTGCAGCGATCGCTTATATTGCCGAAACAGAAGCAGAAATAGCCGCAGCCCAATCCTTAGCTAATGCAGGTAGCGCGGCTACTCCCTCCACACCTGCCCCCGTCCCTGTAGCTGTTGGCGCAGTTGCCGCCCCTGTCACCGCATCTCAAAATGGTTCTCACCATCAATCAGGTAGAGTAGTTATTTCACCCCGCGCTCGCAAATTAGCCAAAGAACTCAAAGTTGATTTAAATACTCTCAAAGGTAGTGGTCCCTACGGTCGGATAGTCGCTGAAGATGTAGAAATTGCAGGTGGCAAAATTAAGCCTGTGATTCATACAGCACCAGTAGCCGCACCTGCACCAGTAGCCGCGCCCGCACCAGTAGCTACACCCGCACCCGCACCAGTAGCTAGTAATGCTACTTCTGGGGAAGTCGTACCATTTACCACCTTACAAAATGCCGTAGTGCGGGGCATGGTTGCTAGTTTAGCTGTACCTGTTTTCCGTGTTAGTTACACCATCACCACCGATGGACTAGATAAACTCTACAAACAAATTAAGTCCAAAGGTGTGACAATGACAGCGCTATTAGCCAAAGCTGTAGCCGTCACCCTGAAAAAACATCCTATCCTCAATGCCAGCTATTCAGATCAAGGAGTGGTAAATCACCCTAATATTAACGTTTCTGTAGCTGTCGCTATGGATGATGGTGGATTAATTACACCAGTTTTACAAAATGCCGACACATTTGATATCTACTCTTTATCTCGCAACTGGAAATCTTTAGTAGACCGTGCTAGAGCTAAACAGCTACAACCAGTCGAATACAACAGTGGTACTTTCACCCTTTCTAACTTAGGAATGTTCGGTGTAGATACCTTTGATGCCATTTTACCCCCTGGACAAGGTTCTATTTTAGCCATTGGTGCATCTCGTCCCCAGCTAGTAGCTACAGGAGATGGTTCATTTGGTGTGCGTCAACAAATGCAAGTAACTATTACTTGTGACCACCGCATTATTTATGGCGCTCATGCAGCGGCATTCTTGCAAGATTTAGCCAAGTTGATTGAAACCAATCCTCAATCTTTAACTCTGTAAGACCAAAAAATAAATTACCTAATTTTCTGGGATGGGCAAAATGCCCATCCTTTTTAATACACTACAGGACTTACCCAAAATATCTCTGAAACCCTCTTTCCTCTGTGTCCTCCGTGCCTGGAGTGGTTCGTTACTCTTAATTAAAGTATCGGCTGCTGGAATAATACCAACGCCAAGATAAAATCCATTATAAAAATTGCTACCCAAGTAGTGACAACTGCCCTCGTGGCTGACTCTCCTACTTCCTTTGCTCCTCCTTGGGTTGTCAGTCCCCAACTACAGCCATTAACCTGACAGGGGGACAAGAAGGAGAAAAAGCTTATGTAGTAAGAGATACAGAATGTGGGAGCAAAAAAAGATAAGTAATAAATAGTAAATATGAACTAACAGAGTAAAATGATAAGTGAAATATACCAGAAAGTGTTAGA
>JBJTUF010000055.1:0-7935 GCA_046080565.1 Cuspidothrix sp.
TTGTTTGCGATACATTTTGATGCACCTTGATGCAAGGGTTTTTATCTATTTTACCCCTTTTTCTTGCACTTTGTTCCTTTTTTCTGCCCCCTCAACTCTTGATTTATCTAGGTTTTGTGTTTATTCAGCAAGCCCTAGATAAATAACCTAGATTTGACCAAAACTCTCCATGAGATGAGAGGATAAATTTCTCTAATCCAACTTTCACACCAGTTTATATAATCATCTAATGGTAAGGGATTTTCATATTCTTTACCAATATTATATGGCGGACTTGTAACGGTCAGATTAATCAACTCATCTGGTAACATTTTCATAGCTTCTAAACAGTCTAAATTATAAATAAGACAATTAGATGTTTGAAAGTAAGGTTTACCTAAGTATTTAACTATATTATCTAAGTTCATAAATTGATGATTTTTGAGAAGTAACTCGACCTTAAGTAGAAAATTTAAGCATAAATCACTGTAAAATAGTAAGTAGATAGATGTCAGATTTCCTCAATGGGGATCTGGATATCATATTTTTCAGGTTGAGTGACTTATCGGGTAAATTTTAGATTTTTTGTCTCTATGTTACAGTTTCAGCATTCTTCAATCATTGATACACCAGTGGAAGTAGTTTGGCAATTCCACGAAAGACCGGACATTATACAACTATTAACTCCACCTTGGCAGCCTGTACAAGTGGTCAGACGGGAAGGAGGACTAGAAAAAGATGCTATTACAGAATTCCGGTTGTTTTTGGGGTTATTACCCTTAACTTGGTTAGCACGTCATACTGATTATGAAAAATATCGTCTGTTTACAGATGAACAGATATCTGGGCCTTTTGAGTCCTGGATACATCGTCATGAGTTTACAGAAGAAGGAGGAAAAACTAGATTAACTGATAATATTAGCTATGCTATGCCTGGTGGTGATACTGTGGAATTTGTGAGTGGTTGGTTAATACAAGCACAATTAGAAGCTATGTTTCGATATCGGCATTATGTGACTAAGCGAGAATGTGAAAAGTAATTAGTTTTAGAAATCTAAACCGACGACAGTTAATTCTGGGGGGTATTCCACAATAAACTGATAATACACTTCCTGTTGTTCCTGGGGAGGAATGGTCAACAACCAAGATAAAATCCCTGATTTATTTTGTTGAATTTCTGGCTTAGTTTCCACAATATTAACTTGAATATGCTCACTACGACTCACAGGTAGTTGTTCCCATAAGTATAAATTAGCTGATTGATTTAAAAAATTAGTAATTGTTAAACGATAGGCATAAGTAACCCGCTTTTGGTTACTAATTAGTCTTTTATCTACCTGAAATTCTACTAAATCTCGTTCAACTTTTACTTTTTCATCAATGCCTAAATTAAGTTGAAATTCTTCTCCGGGGAGAATATTTTCTAATTTAGTTGTGCCAATAAAACTATGGTTGCGGAAAATATTCGCTGTGCCTGGTAATAAGGTTATACCATTAAAATTATTTTGGAAATTAGCCTGTAAATAGGCAAAACTAACTAAACTAGGTATGGCTAAATATTCAACCCGACAAGGATAATGTTGTTGAGCAATGGTAATTTTATGTAGTTTATTATCACTGGGAATATTACCATCACCGGGAAATTTTAATGTGACTACACTACCCTGATAGGGATTATGAGTAACAATAGTCTCACTGATATTTTCTGTTTCAATTTCTGGTTGAACTGGTTTGGCTGGATTTCTAAACAGAGGCATCGGTAAGGCCATTGCTGGTGGATAAGGTATTGATGATCGCTGTGCTATCTCCTCTATTCGTGCTGCTGGGACATCAATATACCAGGGCTTGAATTGTGGTGGTAATGTATTATGACCTGGTTTGGCGGTGGATAGGGTTAGTTCTACTCCTAACCAATCTTCTCCTGTATTTTGGGTAACTTCTGCTAGATAAGTTAAATGTAGCCCATCCTTGGCACTATTGGCTCGGAAATCATAAAGAGGTTGCCAACTTGCATGGGGAATCATATAAGCTATTTCTAGCTCAAATTCTCCTGGTTGTTCAATTTGTAATGTCACAAGGAGATTCAAATTTTCTTTAGGTTGGGGTGTTTGGATTTTTTGTAAAGTAGCCCGGAGTGTTTGTAGTTGTTTTTCTAATTCTTGAAGTTGGGCTTTGCATTCTCCAGCCGTGATCGCATATTCACAATATTGACTACCTAGAAAGTCAAGAAAATCCAGGGTGTCGCTTAAAGTTATGTTTTTTCTGGATAAACTTTGAGAAAATGGTTCTTCAGTTTTTTCTCGCAATCCGGTAATAAAATTAGACTGTAAAGATAAGGCATCTATTTGAGCTTGTAAATGCCGTTTTTGAGTTTCAAGTTGTTGAATTTGTTTGGTTAACTGGGTGATTTTTTCCTCTATGGGTTCATTGATTTGAATGCGATCGCTACTTACTCCTAGCAGCTTGACTACTGCTGTACCCACACCACTCACTCTAATTGAATCAGCTTCTATAGTTACTGGCAATGGGGTAATCAGTAATTCTTGTTCTTCTCCTGATAAGGAGACTATTCCTCGTCTGATCACCAAAGCCTGACTACTATAGACTGTTACTGACACAATTTCGGTTTCTACTGTTCTTTGCCAAAATGGTGTTTCTGGGTTTACCACTGCCAGTTGACTCCCATACTTAATAATGCTGTTGATTAATTTTTAATTGTTACCTGTATTTTCGTCAAGGTGTTGGTAACTTTTAGATACATATAGCAGAAGGACGGAGGTCAAACACGTTTGCAGCTTGGGTTTTAGTTGTTCAGTTTTTACCTCACGGATATGCAATCTGCTGTCACAAATTTATCATGTATCTATCGGAGATATTGGACTGCTATTTGATTTTTGAACGGAACTCGGTACACCTTTATATTCTCAAATCCTCTTGTTTCTTGCCTCTTGCCTGTTCCCTATTGCCTATTACCTATTGCCCGTTCCCTATTGCCTGTTCCCTATTGCCTCTTGCCTTCCTACGTAGGAAAATATGGCTAACGCCAAGCTTCGCTATCAGTAATCAAACCTGATTCCTACAGTTGCAGATTGTCATACCATCTGCCAAAATCTGGGTTTAAAGATTCGATTCAATCAAACCATGATGATGATCTAGAATTAAACCTCCCTGTTCTGTAATCTTTTTCGCTGCCTCTAAAAGATACTGATAATAGGTGTGGGCAATAATAGATAACTGCTTACCGGCAGGGTAAACCATATACCATGTCCGTTTAATGGGGAAGTGTTGCACATCCAAAATACTAAATTGTGCTGCATCACTTAACAAAGTATGACGAGATAAGACAGAAATACCTAAGCCACCAGCGATCGCCTGTTTAATAGCTTCATTACTCCCCAACTCTAACTTCACTTTTACTTTGACCCCATGTTCCTCAAACAAACTTTGTACCGCACTACGAGTTCCTGAACCCGGTTCACGCATGATAAACGGTTCTTCACCCAAACGTTCAATGGGAATATTTTTTTCCTGTGCTAGAGGATGATTAGCAGGTGCAAAAACTACCAAAGGATTTTCTAAAAACGGCTCGGAATTTACATCAAAATTATCAGGAATCTGACTCATAATATACAAGTCATCTAAATTACTCATCATCCGATCTAATATCAGTTCATGATTTGTCACTTGGAGAAAAATATCAATCCCTGGATAAAGCTGACAAAAAGGCCCTAACAATCTAGGAATAATATATTTCGCTGTCGTAATTACTCCTAATCGCAATTGTCCTTGCTTTAGTCCTTTTAAGTTAGCGATAGTCATCTTAAACTTGTCTATGGTTTCAAAAATTTGCCGACAAGTTGTAAATAATTCCCGTCCTGCCTCAGTTAAATATAACCGTTTACCTACCTGTTCAAACAAAGGCAAACCTACTGATTTAGTTAGCTGTTTGATTTGCATGGATATGGTAGGTTGAGTCAGAAATAACTCTTCCGCAGCCCGTGTAAAACTGCCATGGCGTGCAGCCGCCTCGAACACCTTCAACTGGTGCAACGTCGCTTGATTCAAGCTAATTCTCCTCTGATCACAATTTGTAGATGTGCTTAGTATTGCGTAACACTAAGAAACTCTTGAGTGTTATTTATATAAAGTTCTGAACCCTAGTATATATAAAAATGTATCTTCTCTGTCATTTAAGACCGACTTTATTTATGGAATATACAGCGAATTTAATCTGAGTAAAATAAATCTGTATTTGATACAGTACACGAACAGAAGAGATTAATCACTTACATTTATATATGTATTAGAAATGTGAAAAACAATTTTGCTTATGTTTAAAACCCTTGTAAAGACGTTCCATGGGTAGGGATTCTCATCTCTACACCCCAAAAACATCCCCCATTTATGCAACGCCTAAAATTCAATTTTGAAAATTACTTTATAACCCACATTCTGCACTTCGCTTTGTAATATATAAATACTGTAAAAATTGGCGTTAATGGTCGTTGAATAGCGAACTGCTTGCAGCAGTGCTTTGCTATCGCCAAAGATATATAATTCATGGGTTTAAATACTGAATAATGGCATCATTTTTTGTAAAATTTATTGAAGTATTAAAGTATGATATTTTAAAGTATGGAAAGTAGTGTTGTAATACATATAAATAGCAAAATTTCCAACTTGTTAAATAAGTCGGAAATTGCGGTAATTTTGATTTTTAGTAATCAACTATAATGACTAGAAATACTGGAGTAATTATCAATTAATCAGGTGAGTTGGGTAAGTCATCTTCTAGTAAGATATCAGATATATTAATTACCCAAGGAATACCATTATTGACTGGAGAACTAATACTAATTTTAGCTTGATTAGCAAACCGTTTTAAGGTTTCTGATAGGTAAGGAACTGTAGTCATAATATTTTGGTAGCTTTCAATATCATGACAAACCATGATTAACATCAAAATACCGCTATTGACTTTGAAATACCAGTGGCAATCAGATAATAAAATGCGAACGACACTATTACAGGCTAGAAAAAATCGGTTTTTAGTTACTTCTTCTAGTTGACTGATCAATATTTCACTGATCTGAGTAGTTTTATAAGAGGGCAAATCATCTGGAGAAAGATAAGGTTTAGTCATGGGATCCCGTCCTTTTTCAAAAGAACCACATACTGACCGATAATGTTAGATTTTAGATTTTAGATTTTAGATTAAAAAATTTGGTACAAGTCCCGTCCTTCAGGACGGAAAAATACTCGCTGCGTTGCGTACGCTTCGCTAACGTAAATCCAAAATCCAAAATTGTAAATCCAAAATCGAGTGGCGTATCTAAATCATTCAGCATCCTCAATTAGTGATTTACGTCAGATGTTGAGACATTTCCACTTCATCATCATTTACTCCCTATATAAATGTTTATATAATTTGGATGTTCTGCCTATCAATTTTCAACATATTTTCTTTAGCAACTACGATACAAAACTATATTAAGTTTTGTAGTAGGACGTTCCGCCGGAACGTCTCTACGACTGTGGTAGAAATGTTTGTGCAAGGAAGAGAAATTAGTTCAAGTATGAAATAACACAGTGATTAGGGGCAAAAAGGCTAGGAGAAAAATATGCCAAGATTGGAATTGAGGTTCTAATGTGGGTATGGATGGTGCTAACAAAGCTTCTATTCTTTGTTCCAAGCGATCGCCTGCACCCAAAGCAGCACAACAAATATCTGATGTTATTGGGTTGTTACTGACCACCAATAATAAAGATTCTGCTAATACTAAAGGATCTACTTGAGATGCGGCATAACTATCAGCCCGTAATTCTCGTAAAACTAACAATTCTTGCCATAAAGGTTCTGTATTGGGCAGCCAAGCGGTACAGACACGTACCCAACCCAGCCAAAAGAACCAGAATGTATCCCTATACTGATAATGCCCTTGTTCGTGTGCGAGGACACTTTCTAGATGGTCAGGAGAGAGGGCTCGTAGGAGTCCTTGACTAACTACTAATTCAGGTTGCCAAAAACCCATTTGACCAGCAAATAAAGCTTGGGTGGGGAGAAGTCGGGCTGGTTTACCAGCTAGGTTGACTTGGGGACATTCACGGGCAGATTTAATGGTTTTCCAGGCAGAGAAAACAAGTTTAATGCCTAGTATATTGAAATAGGCCAAAAAAATTAATGCCAGGAGATAGCTAAAAGAGTTGGTATACATTCCCCCCATTTTTCCCTGAGTACCCATGCAGACTACGGAGGTTGCTGTCATGAAGATGAGTAGGGGGGGAAAGAGAAATAAAAATAGCGATCGCTCCCAGCGCATCAACCAACTACCTTGAGGGATACTGTCGGAGTATCGTAACCAAAAAGCAATGGTGAGGGCGGTAACTATCATAAGTAGGTGCATAAATTCTATTTCTCTCCTCTAGCTTTCCTTGCATCTTGAATACGTTTAGCGATCGCTTCTATTTGGTCACTAGCAGCTTGATCTAAACTATCAGCAAATGCAGCAATTACATCAGGATTTCCCACTGCTAAAAATCGCTGTAATTGATCATGGGCTTTAATCACTTCTGCTTGTTGCTTGGTGAGTAAAGGCCGCCAATAAAAGGCTTTACCCTGTTTATCACAAGCTAACCAACCTTTTTCCGTGAGACGACGCAGAACAGTAGTCACAGAAGTATAAGCCAATTCACGGTTAGGATCGGAGAGAATGCGATCGTGTACATCTTTAACCGTTGCTGAACCGAGATCCCAGACTATACCTAGTATTTCCGCTTCTAGGGGTCCAACGGACATTTGTTTAGGACGATAATCAGGTAAAGGAGCCATGTTGATAATTTAGGATGTTTTTTCTATTTTAATGATATTGATGCAATACTCAATTTAAATCTAGACCTACGCAAAACCTACTTCAAATAGTGTCATTGCGACGGAAAGAAGCAACCTCAAACCTCCATATTTCCTTAAAATGCGTAACTCCTATTAAACCTAGACCTACGCAAAACTTACTTCAAATAGTGTCATTGCGACAGAAAGAAGCAATATCAAACCCCCACATTTCCTTAAAATGCGTAACTCCTATAAATTCTGGCTCAAAATCAATTATCAGTATCAGAATACCCAGGATTTAAAGATTTTCAGAATGTGATTGTCAAATATAATCAGTTTTAATTACCCACCAAGAACAAAACATGGAACATCAGGATTTTGATCTTCAAAAATATGTTCATCAAATGTCTTTATTATTGGATTTACCCATAAATAATGAATATCAAGATGGAGTCATGGTCAATTTTGAGAAAATCAAAGACATAGCCCAAATTGTCAATAACTTTCCTTTACCAGAATCAATAGAAATTGCACCGACTTTTGAACCATGAAAGATGCTGTATCTATAAGCCATAATGTGTTATCAGGTAAAATTAGCGCAGCGGATATTACCCAAACTGCATTAACTAGAATTGCTGATAAAAATAATCAATTAAATTGCTTTACCGATCTCACCACAGAAACAGCTTTAAAAGATGCCGAAAATATTGATCAACAAATTGCAAAAGGTAAAAATCCCGGTGTTTTAGCTGGTGTACCTTCTGCAGTCAAAAACCTATTTGATATTGCAGGTTTAACCTGACAGGAGGACAAGATAGCTAGAAGCTAGAGAGAGCAAGCTTCATAGCTCTTTGCCCTTTGATTTAATCCTTCAACCGATAGCGGCTAAATTGCATTAATTCTTCTATAGTTTTTTGGAACATTTGATGTACCCCAAGCCAATAATAGAGATGTTGACCTACATAAAAACTGCTGTGTCTGCGCTGACCTTTATATCTTTTTTCAGGTCTGGTAACATATTTTTGGATTCCCATATCCTTAATTTCTTTTCCTTGGACTGTGGCACTTGTGTAAGCTATAGCTATAACAATTATCAGTTTAGATAGATGTTGTGGTGCTAATTGAGA
>JBJTUF010000056.1:0-20179 GCA_046080565.1 Cuspidothrix sp.
AGCTGATTCCCAGTATACCCCTAGCGCGTTTTGGGTACATATGTATATAATTGGTAATATTTTTCATCTTCGGTAGAACCACGGTATATTTTCCATTTACCGTTCTACCATTTTTTCGTTATATATTTCGGACAGGTCTAAAAGGTATATCATCATTCTAACGAATTTTTGGTGCAATATCTTCTATAAAAACCTGTTCATCAGTCCTACCATCTGCCAACTTCACAAAATAAGGTATATCACCATCAGCAGCAAAAGTGACAGGTGCTGTAGAACTCAAAGTTTCCGCTTTTACCCCAGTTGTGAAAACGAAAAAAAAAGACCAAAATACTCATAACCGAATACTTTTCGGTTAACCTCAAAAGCATGACATTGAGTAGGTTGGGTGGAGGTACGAAACCCAACCTTGTATCTTAGAGGTATGTTAGAAGAAGTGGTAGATGCTGAGAAGTCAAGCCCTCACAGATGACTTTTTCTGCAAACCCTATTTATTACCTCAATGCGATCGCATCTCCTCAACCCCAAACTAAAATGAGCGATCGCCTGATACTGATTAATCCTAGTAGTTTTGCGGTATCCAACCAATATTTTAGAATAATTGCTACACTGTATGATGTTCTATTGAAATCACAATCATGGCAGACATAACCTTTAGTGACAAAAACAAAATCACTGAAATTATCAATACATCCAGCCGTTTGAAATATCTGATCAAGTTTACCTATCAAATTTCCCTAGAAGATATCGTCTCTGTACGAATAGATGGTAACAACTTCAAAATTGATGTAGAAACAGAAACAGAGATGTTTCGGTTCAAAGCAAAAGGGTTGGACAACGTAATTATGAAAGATGTCGAAACGGGAATTATGCAATTAAAGTTTGATCCGGCATTAGCTCAAGCAATTTACAACATCGTTGATGAATACCTGTAGTAAATTTTTTGTGGTTGCTCTACTAAACAAATTAAATTCGGTAATTGTTAACAACGAAATGGCTGGAGTCTAGAAACTCTCATATAGGTATAAATTTTACAAAACAGAGTAAAAACTATTGTAGTATAATAAGTAGGTGAACATAAAAAATTAAAGGTATGTAAAGAAAAGTAAAATCTCTCAAAACCTCTTCACTCTTGCCTCTTGCCTCTTGCCTTTTGCCTTGCCATAACGACAATTTTCAATGCTAACCTACTTACTATAAAGAGAAAAATAAATCATTTATAGTATCAATATGGAAATTACTATAGGACTCCTATTTGATTTTTGAACAAGACTCAGTAGGTATCAATTCTGGCTTTCCTGTTCCCTGTTCCCTGTTCCCTGACCACACAAGTAAATTCAGGAATCAAACCGGATTCCTATATGTGGAAGACTTTTTATATTAAACCCAATGAAATCGGGATTTTATGTCACCGTAGTGACTTTAAGAAAATTTTACAGCGGAGGTTTTAGAAAGAATTGCTGAGAAGATTGATAGAATTCAAGTTAATGGGAGTTTGGATAGTATTTTGACTGATTTGATTAATATTAATCGAGAGTAATAGGAGTAAATAAGAAATTAGTCATCGTATCTCTTCTATATGGTAGTGCGATCGCCTGTGTAGTTGGTGTATGGTAAAGGGGTATGAATCAAAAAGGTTGGAGTGTGTCCCCTGATATGATTGTCATTCCCCAACAACCACCAAAAATGACCATTGAGGAATATCTCGCATGGGAACTTGACCAAGATATTCGCTATGAATATATCAACGGCGAAGTTTTTGCCATGACTGGTGGTACAATTCCCCACAATGATATTGCTCTCAATCTTTACAGACCTCTATATTCTCATCTTCGACCTAGAGGTTGTCGAGTTAATGTGTCAGATGTGAAGGTACAAGTTACCCCTAAAAGCCCATACTTCTATCCTGATCTTATCGTCAGTTGTCACCCTGATGACCTCAATGCCCGTAAATTTATTCAAAATCCCAAATTAATTGTTGAGGTTCTTTCTCCTGGTACAAGCAGTAAAGATAGAGGGGAAAAATTCAGATATTATCTAACAATCCCCAGTTTACAAGAATATATCTTGATTGATTCTGAAAAAATCTCTGTTGAACGTTACTGTCGAGGAGAAGGAAGAATGTGGCTTTATTATCCATACACAAGTGGAGACATCATCACCCTATCAAGCATTGAATTTGAATTTCCCATAGAAATGCTTTATGATGGTGTGGGATTGGAAACAGAAACATAAAATCACATTTGCCAAATAACTCTGATTAATGTCAGCTAAAACTTAATCCCTTATTAAAATTATGACCAAGCGTAAGAAAAGCAATCTGCAATGGATTAAAGAAACTCTAGAACTGGATAACGATCATCACTGGGAAGGGCCTGATGGCTATAAAATTTTTGTAGCTGGAAGAGGTGCAGTTCGCTTTAATGTTCCTCAGAATTGGGTGTTTGAACCAAAAGAGAAATCTTTTAAATTCATGGATAAAAAACCACCTAATGATGATTGTTGTTTAGAGGTATCTTATAGTCATCTACCTCCTAACGACTGGACTCTATTTCCCCTCAAATCTACTTTAAAGAAAATCATGGAAGATGATAGCCGTGATGTCATTGAAAGAGGAGAAGTAATTCAAGTTAAGCGACAAACTGCTAGAATTATGTGGTGTCAAATTAAATTTATTGATACTCAAACTGAACCCAGGGAAGCATTTTCTAGAACTTGTGTAGGTTTAGGTTCAAATATTCAATGTTTAATTACTTTTGATTATTGGGCAGATCAAGCAGAAGAATTAATTCCTATTTGGGATGAAGTAATGCGGAGTTTAACACTAGGTTTATATATTCGTGATCCGCGCACTGGTTTAGCTTATCCTGACTGAAAGAACATCAATAAAAATGAGAGCAGTTTTTCAAGAAATTTGCCAAAAATTAGCCTTACTGCAAACAAAAGAGCAGATATATTATAATGCAGTTTTTGGTTCACAAAAACATAAATATTATCTAAACCCTTGCTTAACAGCAGCAGAAATAATTGCATTTGAACAACGTCATCAAATCACTTTACCAGAAGATTATCGAAACTTTTTAATGTATGTAGGTAATGGAGGAGCAGGCCCCCATTATGGATTATTTCCCTTAGAGCATTCAGTTCGGGAAGTTCAAGAAAAGATGATTGAAGTACCGGAAGAATACTGGCATAGATTAATGCTGTTACGCACTAGGAGCAAACTTACAGAAGATGAATATTTAGAAATACAACAAATTTATCAAAAGAGGCGGGAATTTGTAGAAAATAAATTGCAAAAAGGAGAAGTAAATTATGATTTTTTAAAAGATGAATTTCCCTTAAATAATGCTGATGCTTCAGATGCAATTTATAAAAGAATAAATGTAGAAACAGATAACTATTATTTTATCGAAGCTGATTATCCTCTTAATGGTTGTTTTCCAATTAATGAGCGAGGATGCGGTTGGATGACAGTATTAGTTATTAGTGGTGAACAACGTGGTAAAATTTGGGTAGCTGGAGAGGGTTGGTTGCCAGAATTTAATTATAAACAATCTGAACAAAAGGACTTTCTGAGTTGGTATATGCAATGGGTAGATAATGCTATTAGTAGTATTAGTAAATTTGAGGTTAAATAGATGTTTCTATGTTGAGTTAATTTTAGAAAAATGGAGGAAAATATGTTAGGAGCAGTTGCAGGTGATATTATTGGCTTAGTGTATGAATGTCCTAATCATCCTGGCTACAGTTATATATACATATATGCCCTTTAAGGAAAAGCCAAAATTGTGACCTTGTGAAGTATATGTTTCTCAATCATTATATGCTGCAACAGTTTTCCCACCAAGTCTTAGTAAAATCAAGTATTGTTGGATGTCTGTTTCTTTCCAGTTCCCTAATTTCCTTACAATCTACCATCGCCAATCCGCAAATTTTAACTACGCCACAAGCAAAAACGATCGCTCAACAACTTCTTCAAGAGGCGATCGCCAAAGAGAAACTCGATCACACGGCAAAAGTCGTTAAAATTGCTCGAATTGCTAAGGTAGAGACATGGATGTACAATCCTGTACCTTATTGGAAAATTGCGATCGCGGATCAGCGTCAAAGCTTAGTTTATTTCACCACTGATAATGGTAACTTTAGAGTCTTGATGCAAAAGAACGGGCAAAATATCCATTCTTTAGGAAAACCTGCCCAAGAAATTCCGCCACCGGAAATGATCACAAAAGCGATTCGTCTGGCGAAAGAATGGGGCTATCCTGGACAACCCTTATTAAAAAATATTTCATCTGAAAAGAAAACTTGGGCAAGCGGTTGTGAAAATATTTCTGCCCCTTATGCTTGCGATCCCTTTCTTCGCCAAGGTTGGAAAATTACCATTTCCCACCAACGCCAAAGTTGGGTATTTCAAGGTGAAACAACCGACGATTTACAATTGATTGCACGTAGTAATCCTGTTATTGAACGCGGTTTACCGATGCCAGCGAGTAACGAAATCAAACGCATCGCCAGCAACCACTTGCAAATATTACCCTCAGTTGTTCTGATTACTAAAATCGAGCCTCAAACCTTTACCAATAGCTGTTTAGGACTAGGGAATTTAGCTGAATCCTGCGCTCAACAAACAATTCGGGGCTATCGTGTAACAGTCGTGGGAAAGTCGCCAGCAGGGCAAATATATCGCATTAGTAATCATAAAGTTAATATTCGCACCGAAGCGATCGCCGGACTTCCCAACCGCACCGATGAATTACCAACAGCGATCGCTCGCAAAGTATTCAACGCCGCCCAATCAGACTTAAAAAAACCCATTGCCAATCTTAGCATTACTCAAATTGCACCAAGATTCCATTGTCTCCGCAGTCCCACAGCTGCACCTAATCAACCTTGTATACCAACACAACGCCTTGAGGGTTGGAACATCACAGTGACAAATTTCCAGAGATCACTGACTTACACGGTCAATCTCAACGGCAAGATTCTTAGGAAACGATAGCATAACCGGAGTTAATGACAATTGTTAAAGAAATCAATCATTACCAAAAATCCCAACTTACAAATTATTTTATCAACTCATTCCCCTCATATTCTTGATGATCTTGAACAGAAAAAGCAATATCAAAAGGTTCAGGAACGCCTGAACTACCAGAATAAAATTCTTTTGCTCGAATCTCAGGTTTTCGTGTTGTTCTACCAATTCTATGAATTGTTTAAGATAAACTGTTATTGCTTCTTTCCATGCACTGTCATAGTCTGAGTTTGGTTGGTAGTTTATCCCTGAAAAGATATGTTTTGCTATTCTATAATTATAACATGACAAAAACTAAACTCTACCTTTATAAATCATCTCTATATTTAATTTTTCCAACTCAATTTTTAACCTTTCATTCTCCATTTTCAAAAGCAAATTCTCATCCTTAATTAACTCAACCTCATTCCGTTTACTCAAAGCCTGATTTATTGCCAATTTCCGCATATCTAAAGAAAACCAACGTTGATAAGTTTTCGTGTGAATCTGCACACTATGACCTAAATTATCCGCCGCAGCTTTAATCGGAATCCCTAAAATATGCGCTCTAATTGCCCAACCATGTCGTAAATCATAGGGTTTAAAATCTAAACCAATTTTTCTAAACCACCAACTCACCCTTTGAATTAAAGCTGTTATTTCTGCATAATTATTTTTATCTTTCTTACTAATTTCTAACATCAACATTTCTAAATATTGAGGATTTCTTAAATCAAATTCCTCAATCCATTCTTTATATAATGGTAATGCTTCCCTTGCTCCTGTTTTACAATCTTGATCAACCTTCCATGTTAAATCAAAATTTTCCTTATTTAACCACCAATTAACATCAGGATTGATAAATAATTCACGAGGACGTAAACCGAAAACCGCCAACATTCCATATACCCATCGCCATAATTGCCAGCTATCTTTCACATCTTGATTAACTTGTTTACCTCGATGATTTATATATTCATCAAATTTGTAAAATCCTTTAACTATTTCTTTGTCAGTGGGAACATTGCGAGAATTACTTTCAGGAATTTTGGCATAATTAGTTAAGTTAATCTCAATTTTGAACAATTGACAAAATACAGAAATTGCTCTCACAGCGTTATATTTTGCCCATTCTTTATCTATTTTATCAATCGCATTAATTAAAACTTCTCCAATTGCCAAATCATTAACATTGGTATAACGTTTAATTCTGGTATGATAATAAAAGAAAGTATGCTCACTTTTAGTTGTGCGTTTATGGGTTTTAAAATATTCATTTTCAAAATTTTCCAATAATTCCCCAATAGTTGGTAAATCATTTTTAATAGCTTCCTTTCCTAAATATTTATCATTCCAAATAAAGATTTTTCTAGCAATTAATTTTCCTAATTCATAAGCCTCTTCTTCTGCGGTTTTTAATCCCTCTAAATTCCCAGGAATGTTTAAACTTATGTTGTATTGTTTTTTACCATTGATATTTGCGTCACCGGGTTTGAGGGGTAAAGTTGCCCGTAATTGCAGACATCCATTGGATTCTCGAATTGTAACTCTGGTCTTTGCAGACTTCAAACGCAGATTTATCTGTTGTATTTCTTGGTTTAAGTTTTTCATGTAGCACCGTAAAATAGACAAACCTTTTAATTATTAGAATAAACTTAAACATGAAATAAATATGTTAACTGTAAACATCCAAAAATACCAAACTGATTATGTTTGGTATCTCAATATAAATTTGACTAGCATGACATTGTTGTAAGAACTGCATAATATCTAATTTGGTTAAATTTGCGATGCAGTATCTTTACTCAGCTATCTATAAAAAAATGTGATTATAGCATTAATTCCCACTATTTTCACTGCCATATATAGCAATCCGATTTGAGTTATGAACAAATAGTACAAATGATTTGGTAAGGGTAGGATACTCAAAGTCTTAATCTAGCTCGATTTATGTCAATAGTAACTATGATCTAATCGTTCTATAATCATTTAGGATTGCTATATATTTTGATGATGATTAATCATTTTTCCCCACTTATCTAAAAATTCTTTCCCTGATTGTGTTAACTCACAGTATTTAGTTAAATCAATAAAATCTTTTTCTGTCTTTGCATAATTACTGACTTTTTCTAATTCAGCAATGTAACGATATGGAGGCTTAATTATAATCAATTCTGAATCTCTTAAGCGTCTTAATTCTGCTGCTGCATCCCTAGTTACATAAAACTTAAATACTGTATTATTATCTTCATGTTCTTTCAGTCCTTTCAGTTTTTCTACTTCTTTATAATTCAGTATTAATCTATACATAAACTGTTGTAATTTATTTATTTCCTTCTGTTCTTTATTTAACGCATCAATTTGTTGTTGTTGTAATTTATTTTCTATTTCCTCTTGAGGTTTACCTACTATTTCTCTAACTTCTTCCATAAATTCAGCTTTTATTCCTTGAGGAGATAAGTAGGTTGGCATTAAAAATTATCGTTATGGCAAGGCAAGAGGCAAGAGGCAAGAGGCAATAGTAAAGAACCTTTGAGCGATTTTACTTTTCTTCACATACCTTTAATTTTTTCTGTTCACCTACTTAAATCAAAACTTTTAAAATTAAATTTTTTAACTATTTCTACGGTTTGTGGTTGCAGCAACAAAATAATTGCCATTATAATAATATCAGGAAAGGTAATATCAGGCATTTTAATGTTTTCTGTGAGAATTGTTTTTTTATTAATTAGACTAGGAATAATAGTGATACTTGTTTGTGCAATAGGAAAAATAATCAATTTCAGAAGTAAATATATAAGGATAAATTTAGATGCAATATCCAAAAATTTAAAATCTTTGGCGGGTGTTGGTTCTTTAGACATATTATTTACTCCAGTTTAGGTGCGATCTTTCATAAAATAACATAAGCTGCAACTCAAGTTACATAAAATAATGTGTCCGTAAATTATTGAGCATCAAATCCTAAATATATCCTGTTAATCCTCAAATCCTGGATATCCTGATTCTGACAAAATTAAAAACCATTAAACCATCAAAACAAATACTCCGGTCCTTACCACGGTTACGACGGATTCGCAATCTTCGCTCGTGACATGGATTTAGCGCTCAACAGCCCAACCTGGGGATTAATTGGCGCTCCCTGGAACAAGTCTGCAAAGAAAGCATTAAGAGCTACAGCAGCCGTTTAGAGAAATAAAGTAGGGGCAAACCTGCCCGTACAGGTAAAGCTTGGGGAGTGGAAAATTCAAGATTCAAAATTAAAAATTCTCAGTTTTGGATTTTGCATTTTGAATTTTGAGCCACATTTCCCACTCTCCACCAAAAACGGGCAAGGAAAATTACCTCACCACACACGAACACCACACACAGCAAGCTTGGAGAACTAGAAATGCCTCAGAATCCAGAAAATATTAAAGACCACGTTGAGCTATTCCACCAGCCAGAATATCAACAACTATTCCAAAACAAGAAGGAATTTGAAAACGGTCACACCCCTGAAGAAGTTCAACGAGTTGCAGATTGGACAAAGACCTGGGAATATCGTGAAAAGAACTTCGCTCGTGAAGCTTTAACCGTTAACCCCGCTAAAGGTTGTCAACCTTTAGGTGCTATGCTCGCTGCTGTGGGTTTTGAAGGCACTCTTCCCTTCGTTCAAGGTTCTCAAGGTTGTGTTGCTTACTTCCGTACACACTTAACCCGTCACTATAAAGAACCTATTTCCGGTGTTTCTTCTTCCATGACAGAAGACGCTGCGGTTTTCGGTGGTTTGCAAAACATGATTGATGGTTTGGCTAACTCCTATCAACTCTATAAGCCAAAAATGATCGCTGTTTGCACCACCTGTATGGCAGAAGTTATCGGTGATGATTGATGAAATTGTATTTAATCTTTGCCTGCTATATATTTTTCTTGCTTCACAAAAATACTTGATTAAATATTACTTGCAAATCAATACTGTTAATCTCTGTCATCACTGCCAATCACTACAATATTTTCTAAAAAAATTGATTGATTATTTCTTAATAAGTCTAAACACTTATCATATTAATTTTTATTTTGTTCTAGATTTATTTTGATATATTTACTACATAAAAAGCACCAAATAATTAATTTATTCAGTGCATATAGCAGATTGAATTTTAAGAATTATTTATTGTTCAAGGCTTCTACTAATTGATATTTAGCTAAAATTTGTTTAAGTTGTTCATTTTCTGCGCGTAATTTTACTATTTCATCTCTAAGTTCATTTATTTCATCTTTCTTTTCTACCGCTTGATTAATAGCTTTTTTACGATTTTCTAAACCAAACCATCTTTGATAAGTATCTGTATGCTGTTGTACAGAATGTCCAAGATTATCTGCTGCTGCTTTGATTGGTATTCCCATTAAATGCGCTCGAATAGCCCAAGCATGACGTAAATCATAAGGTGAAAAACCTAAATCAACTTTATGAAACCAGTCAGATAAAGCAGCACTCAAAGTGTGCATACCTTTGACATTATCACGTCCGTTGATGTAGTTTTTAACAGATTGGATAATTTCAGGATTTTTTAAATCAAATAATTCTATCCATGAATCATACAATGGTAATGTTTCTCTTTCTCCTGTTTTACATAATTCATTAACTTTCCATGTTCTATGCTCAGATAACCAATGATTAAAATCAGGATATAAAAAAAGTTCTCTAGGACGACAACCATAAGTAGCTAACATTCCATAAAACCATCTAAAAACTAACCAATAATCAGATTGTTCCCGCCTTTTATTACGTCTATTATTAGCGTATTTTTCCCATTTATAAAAACCTTGTTCAATTATTGATTCATCAGGAACTTGGCGAGGTTTCGGCTTAGGTCGTTTAAACTTAATAACTAAAGGTATATTAAATTCTTTACAAAATAAATTTAGGGCGATAGATGTTCGATGTTTCCAGCTAGGAGTATCATTAGAAATAGTATCAAACTGTTTTTTGATATTTTCTGGAGTTGCTAACATATTTCTATCAAACTGATTCAGTACACCTAAATAATTTTTGAAAAAAGTTCCTTCAGATTTAATGTTTCTTGGTCGTGAACTAAAATATATATTTTCATAGCTATCTAATAATTCTCCAAAGGTTTTTTCACTTTTTTCTTCTTTATTTCCTAAATATTTAGGATTCCATTCAAATTGCTGGCGAGCTATTAATTTAGCTAATTCATTTGCTTCTTCTTCAGCAGTTTTTAATCCATAAAAATTAGCTGGTATTCCCAGTGATATTTTGTATTGTTTTGTAGATTTACCTTTAGTATCAATATCGTTAGGTTTTAAAGGTAATGTTGCTTGCAAATATAGACTCCCTGCTACTTTGACTATAGATACTCGTGAATTAGCAGCTTTTAGCCTAGAATTTACTTCTTTAAGGGAAACATCAAATTGAATTTCATTATTAGTTGTTTGTTTTTCTATATGTTTCATAGTTCCGATGTATGTCCCGTCTGTAGTGGCAGTTTTGACGGTAGACCCTTGATAACCCTTATGTAGCTTGGTTTTTGGCATTGCTTATTTTTTGCTTAAATATCATGAAACTGTGAAAGCAAAAATACTGCTGTTTGCTAGAAACTTTTTTCAAGTTTTTACTGTAACAACAGTATTTCTGTACATTTAGAATACTATATATTGCCACGTATAACTGATATTTTCGGTGATGACTTAGGTGCGTTCATCACCAACGCTAAAAACGCTGGTTCAGTTCCTCAAGATTTACCAGTACCTTTTGCTCACACTCCTAGCTTCGTTGGTTCTCACATCACCGGCTACGACAACATGATGAAGGGTATTCTTTCTGCCTTAACCGAAGGTAAGAAGAAATCCACCAGCAATGGTAAAATCAACTTCATGCCCGGTTTTGATACCTATGCAGAAAACACCCGCGAATTAAAGCGGATTGCTTCTTTGATGGGTATTAACTACACCGTTCTTTCTGACACCAGCGATTACGTTGACTCACCTAACGATGGTGAATTCAATATGTATCCCGGTGGTACTAAGTTAGAAGATGCAGCAGATTCTATCAACGCTAAAGCTACCGTTGCGCTTCAATCTTACTCCTTGACCAAGACCTGTGAATACATCGCTAAGGAATGGAAGCAACCCGTTAGTGTTGCTCGTCCTTGGGGTATCAAGGGAACTGATGAATTCTTGATGAAAGTTAGCGAATTGACTGGTAAAGCAATTCCTGAAGAATTGGAAATTGAGCGTGGTCGTGCAGTTGACGCAATGACTGACTCCCATGCTTGGGTTCACGGTAAGCGCTTTGCTATCTACGGTGATCCTGACTTGGTTTACAGTGTAGTTGCTTTCATGTTGGAATTAGGTGCTGAACCTGTACACATTTTGGTTCATAACACCAACAAAGAATTTGAAAAAGAATTGCAAGCTCTTCTAGATTCTAGCGAATTCGGTAGAAATGCTAAAATCTGGGGTGGTAAGGACTTATGGCACTTACGTTCCTTGTTGTTCACCGAACCCGTAGACCTATTAATCGGTAACTCTTACGGTAAGTACCTGTGGCGTGATTGTGGTGTACCTTTAGTAAGAATTGGTTATCCTATCATGGATCGTCACCACTACCACCGTTATGCAACCATCGGTTACAAAGGTGTAATCAACTTGTTGAACTGGGTTGTTAACACAATCTTTGATGAAATTGATCACAGCACCAACGTTGCTGGTAAGACCGATATCTCTTACGACTTGGTTCGCTAAGAATATCTTCTAGGGTGGGGTTTCTCCATCCTCACCAGGAAAATAAGCAAAGGGGATTGGGATGTAGGCAATTTTACCTCAAATCCCATTCCCCATCTCCAGTTCCTAGTCTATGTAGTTTCTTCCTTTCTCTTACCTGACGGATGAATTTTCGATAAGTTCCAGCAAAATAAATCTTTTTCAGGACTAAAGTCCCGACTACGAAATCATCTCCCAGTTGGTAGTGAGGAATTTATTCCTCCTTTCAGGACTGAAGTCCTGACTACAAAATTATCTCAAAATTTTTTACATTACTGAATCTATTTTGATTTCTTGTCACTGACTTACTTACAATAATTTATCTCTGATTACTTGCAAAATCATAAGTTATGAAAATCTCATCCCAGAAAATACAGATAAATACATATCTTTTTTAAAAATTTATCTGTGCAAATATTATGTTGATCGGAGTCTAGAGTAAATCTAAAATCAAGTTGAACCTAAGTATATAAACTTGATTATTTTCGTGGGATTAGAATTATTATATTTGTTATATCCTGTGGTAATCCTAAATTATTTCTGATAAAAATCTCATCTATTGAATATTACAGCAATTTCTCTTGTGTTTACCAAACTAAGCACAAACTAAGAAACATATACTCATGGCTGTAAATACAGCAGATTGTAGATTAATGAACTACAGAATCTAAATTGAAACCTATACATAAAGTCAGTTTGAATCCTGTACGGGTGAATGGCTGTTTGCCCCTACTGACTCGGTGAATTCTTAAATTTCTTAAATTCCATCTAGTGCGAGAATAAAAATGAAAGTCACCCAAAGTAAAATTAACGAATTGCTAAATGAATCAAGATGCGAACATAATCAAAAAAAACAAGGAGAAAAGAAAAATAAATCCTGTACCCAACAAGCTCAACCAGGTGCGGCTCAAGGAGGTTGTGCATTCGATGGGGCGATGATAGCATTAGTTCCTATTACGGATGCTGCTCATTTAGTACATGGTCCGATCGCTTGCGCTGGCAATTCCTGGGGCAGTCGTGGTAGTCTGTCTTCTGGACCGATGCTTTATAAAACAGGTTTTACTACCGATGTGGGCGAAAATGATGTAATTTTCGGTGGTGAGAAAAAGCTTTATAAGGCAATTATAGAAGTTAATGAACGTTACAAACCTGCGGCAGTTTTTGTTTATGCTACTTGTGTAACGGCTTTAATTGGTGATGATATAGAAGCAGTTTGTAAGGTAGCAGCCGAAAAAATTGGCACTCCTGTTATTCCTGTTATTGCTCCTGGATTTATTGGCAGTAAAAACTTAGGTAATCGCTTTGGAGGCGAAGCTTTATTAGATTATGTAGTTGGAACTGCTGAACCTGAATATACTACACCATTCGATATTAATTTGATTGGTGAATACAATATTGCTGGAGAAATGTGGGGCGTTTTACCCTTATTTGAAAAATTAGGTATTCGGGTTTTATCGAAAATTACTGGTGATGCACGTTATGCAGAAGTGCGCTATGCTCACCGGGCTAAATTAAATGTGATGATTTGCTCACGCGCTTTATTAAATATGGCGCGAAAAATGGAGGAACGTTACGGTATTCCTTACATTGAGGAGTCATTTTATGGAATTAAAGATATTAACCGTTGTTTGCGAACTGTGGCTGCTAAATTAGGTGATGCTGATTTACAGGAACGTACAGAAAAACTCATTGCTGAAGAAACTGCGGCTTTAGATATTGCCCTTGCTCCCTATCGAGCCAAGTTAAAGGGAAAACGTATTGTTCTCTATACTGGTGGTGTGAAAAGTTGGTCAATTATTTCCGCCGCCAAAGATTTGGGAATTGAAGTTGTGGCTACCAGTACCCGCAAAAGTACAGAAGAAGATAAAGCCAAAATCAAAAATTTGTTGGGTAAAGATGGCATTATGTTAGAGAAGGGGAACGCCTCCGAACTCCTAAAATTAATTGCCGAAACTAACGCAGATATGCTTATTGCTGGAGGCAGAAATCAATATACTGCTCTCAAAGCCAGAATTCCCTTTTTAGATATTAACCAAGAACGTCATCATCCTTACGCGGGTTATGTGGGCATGGTGGAAATGGCCAAGGAGTTGACTGAAGCTTTATATAGTCCTGTGTGGCAGCAAATTCGTAAACCAGCGCCCTGGGAAGTTTAGGTGACAGGGAGGTAGGAGGAGCAGGGGAAAAAATTCTTTCTTCTTTCTTCTCCATTCTGAACTGCTGACTTCTGACAAATTATTTTGAGATTATATTTATGGCGATCGCAATTGTTCCAGAAAAGTCTGTGACTGTAAACCCCCTCAAACAAAGTCAGGCCTTAGGCGCTTCTTTAGCCTTCTTGGGTTTGAAGGGAACTATGCCTTTATTTCATGGTTCTCAGGGTTGTACAGCCTTTGCAAAAGTAGTTTTAGTGCGCCATTTTCGGGAAGCAATTCCCCTTGCTACTACCGCCATGACAGAAGTTACTACTATTTTAGGTGGTGAGGAAAATGTCGAGCAAGCTATTCTCACTTTAGTGGAAAAAGTTCAACCAGAAATAATTGGTTTATGTACCACTGGTTTAACAGAAACTAGAGGCGATGATATGGAAATGTTCTTAAAAGAAATTCGAGAACGTCATCCTGAACTTAATCATTTAGCCATTATTTTTGCTCCTACTCCTGACTTTAAAGGTGCATTGCAAGACGGTTTTGCAGTTGCAGTCGAAAGTATAGTTAAAGAAATTCCTAAAGCTGGCGGAATTAAACCCGAACAAATCACAATTTTAGCTGGTTCTGCCCTCACTCCTGGAGATGTCCAAGAAATTCGAGAAATGGTAACAGATTTTGGTCTAGAACCAATTTTTGTTCCTGACTTAGGAGCTTCTTTAGATGGACATTTAGAAGATGGTTATACTCCCATAACTGCTAGTGGCACAACCTTAAAAGAATTACGTTCTTTAGGTAGTTCTGCTTTTACCTTAGCATTAGGTGAAAGTATGTTAGGCGCGGCGAAAATTTTAGAGCAACGCTTCGGAACAAGTTATCAAGTATTTAGAGACTTAACAGGATTAGAACCTGTAGATCAATTTCTGCAAAAATTATCTTTATTAAGTGGAAATCCCGTTCCTGAAAAATATCGTCGTCAACGTCGGCAATTGCAAGACGCAATGTTAGATACTCACTTTTATTTTAGTTCCAAAGAAGTATCTTTAGCTTTAGAACCGGATTTGTTATGGACAATGGTAGGATTTTTGCAATCAATGGGAGCAAAAATTCATAACGCCGTCACCACAACTCGTTCCCCATTATTAGAACATCTTCCCATTCAAAATATCACCATTGGCGATTTAGAAGATTTTGAAAAATTGGCAATAGGTTCTGATCTATTGATTGGTAATTCTAACCTAAATACCATCTCCAAACGTCTCTCAATTCCTCTCTATCGTTTAGGTATTCCCATCTATGACCGATTAGGAAACGGTCTATTTACTAAAGTAGGCTATCGCGGAACTATGGAGCTTCTTTTTGGCATGGGAAACCTATTCATAGAACACGAAGAATCATCAATGATGAACCAATGGTCATCAGTAATGAATCAGGAATCATAGGTTGGGTTGAGGAACGTTCACGAAGTGTGGCGTTCACGGTAGCGTGCTGGAGGCATCAGCCATAAACCAACATTTGGATGAGTTTGTTGGGTTTCACCTCGTTCTACCCAACCTACCTTAATAACTTAAATCCGTGTCATCCTCAAATCCGTTTAATCCGTGTTCAAACAAAGGACAAATGAAAGTGAAAATTGCCTTTACCACAACTGACAGAATTCATGTTAATGCCCATTTTGGTTGGGCTAAGGAAATTGATGTTTATGAAATTTCCGATAACGGATATGAATTCTTAGAAACTCTCAAGTTTGAAGGTGATCTAAAAGAAGATGGTAATGAAGATAAAATTACCCCTAAACTTCAAGCCCTGAATGATTGCACAATTGTTTATGTCGTCGCTATTGGTGGTAGTGCTGCCGCCCGATTAATTAAGAAGGGTGTCACCCCAGTTAAGGCTAAATCTGAAGAGGAAAAGATTGCCGAAATTCTTGACAAATTAGTGAAAACTCTCAAAGGTAATCCTCCCCCTTGGTTACGCAAAGCTTTACAACAGAAAAAACCCAGTTTTGCAGAAGAACTTGAGAACGAAGCAACAGTATGAGTACAAATGATGTGAATGGCACTGGTAAAAATACAGAGCTAGTTTTAACTCCCTTCCAAAAATCATTAGTTCAACAAATTCGGGCGCAAGATAGTTATGGTTTTTATCGGAATTGGTCTGATGAATTAATTCTTAAACCCTATATTGTTACTAAACAAAAGAAACGGGAAATTTCTATTGAAGGTGAAGTTGATCCTGCCACAATTTCTCGTATCAATGCCTTCTTTCGAGCAGTAGCTGCCAGTATTGAAAAAGAAACTGGACTTATTTCTAATGTGGTTGTGGAATTAGGACATGAAGGTTTTGGCTGGGCTTTGGTATTTTCTGGACGCTTATTATTCGCTGTAAAAACTTTACGGGATGCCCATCGTTTTGGTTTTGATTCCTTTGAAAAGTTAGAGGAAGAAGGCTCAAAATTTGTGGAAAAAGGCATTGATTTAGCCAAGCGTTTCCCTGAAGTTGGAAAACTTTAATTAGTCAGTTGTCAGTGGTCAGTTGTCAGTGGTTAGATGGGACTTTCAAATTTTTTCTCTTCTATAGCAAATTACAACTGACAAAGCACAACTGACAAAGGACAAAAAATATGACCATTGAAGAAATCACCACTCAAATTAAAAAGCTAAATAGTAAAGCAGGTCAAATGAAAATGGATCTGCATGATTTAGCAGAAGGACTACCCACAGACTACGAAAAACTTATGGATGTTGCTGCTGCAACTTATGAAATCTACTGTCAGTTAGATGGACTGAAGCAACAACTCAAAAAAATGGAGAATTCTAAATGAGTCAGAATTTTGATGAATTCAAAAAACTCGTAGATGCAGAAGAATTTTTTATCTTTTTTAATCTACCTTACGATCCCAAATTTGTGAACGTTAATCGTTTACATATTTTGAAGAAATTTTCTCAGTTCATGAGTCAAATTGATGATAGTCAACCTCATCTCAATGAACAAGAAAGATTAGAGAAATATTGTTTAGCTTTACAACAAGCTTATCAGGTGTTTATAGAATCCACACCCCATGAACAAAAGTTGTTCAAAGTGTTTAATGATAAGCCCAAAAATGTAGTCACCCTAACAGAAATCACCTCAGATTAGGAGTTAAAAAGTGATCAACCTCACGCCTACCGAATTGGAACGCTATAGTCGCCAAATGATGCTTCCTAATTTTGGCGAATTAGCTCAAAAGCGCCTGAAATCAGCGACTGTTTTGGTGTCGGGTGTGGGTGGATTAGGCGGTACGGCGGCGCTTTACTTAGCAGTAGCGGGCGTTGGGCGGCTAATCCTAGTCCGGGGTGGAGATTTGCGGCTAGATGACATGAATCGTCAGATTTTGATGACTGACGACTGGGTGGGTAAACCCAGAGTATTCAAAGCGCAGGAAACACTTAAAGCCATCAATCCTGATGTCCAAGTAGACGTGGTTCACGATTACATTACCGCCGAAAACGTGGATGAGTTGGTGCAGTCGGCGGATATGGCTTTAGATTGCGCCCACAATTTTAATGAACGCAATTTGTTAAATGAAGCCTGTGTGCGCTGGCGTAAGCCCATGGTAGAGGCGGCGATGGATGGTATGGAGGCTTACCTCACCACGATTATTCCTGGTGTTACGCCTTGTTTATCCTGTCTATTTCCAGAAAAACCGGATTGGGATCGGCGGGGGTTTTCAGTGCTGGGGGCGGTTTCTGGGACTTTAGCTTGTTTGACAGCGCTGGAAGCGGTGAAGCTAATTACTGGTTTTAGTCAACCACTGTTGTCAGAATTGCTCACAATTGACTTTAACAGAATGCAATTTGCTAAACGTCGTTCTCACCGCGATCGCAATTGTCCAGTCTGCGGTAATACTGCCCCTTGGAGATATTCCCAATCTCAAACTGCAACGGTGTAAAGTCCCTCTATTTCAAAAATCCACATCCCAAATCAGAATATTCGCTACAGAATAGGAAACAAAATGACTGTTACTTTAACAGAAAAGGCAGAATTTCGTCTGCGGGCATTTTTAAAAGGTTCTGCAACCGAAGACGCTAAAAAAGGTGTCCGTATCTCCGTTAAAGATGGTGGTTGCAGTGGCTATGAGTATGGTATCGAAATTACAAGTAAGCCCCAACCAGATGATATCGTATCTCAACAAGGAAATGTGTTGATTTACGTTGATGCTAAAAGTGCGCCCCTACTAGCAGGTGTGGTAGTTGATTTTGTTGAGGGAGTAATGGATAGCGGCTTCAAGTTTTCCAATCCCAATGCAACTGATACCTGCGGTTGTGGCAAGTCTTTTAAAGCAGGTGACTGTTCCCCTACAGGCGTACCTTGTGGGCAATAAGTTACATATTTCTTAGGTAAATTTCAAAACTGAGATCCTTGATTTTGAAAGCAGCCAGAGAAACTTAATTCAGTCCGAAAATTTCACTTCATTTAAGTTTGAGGAGAACCTTGAAAATGGCTTCCTATCAAGTCAGATTGATCAGCAAAAAAGAAGGATTCGACACCACAGTTGAAATTGATGAAGACACCACAATTCTAGAAGGAGCAGAAGAAGCTGGTATTGAATTACCTTTCTCTTGTCATTCTGGCGCTTGCTCTAGCTGTGTCGGTAAAGTTGTTGAAGGTGAAATCAATCAAGACAATCAATCCTTCCTAGATGATGAGCAAATGGGCAAAGGATTCGCTTTATTGTGTGTTACCTATCCTCGCTCTAACTGCACAATCAAAACCCACCAAGAACCTTATCTTGCTTAATACAACATTAGGGTTTAGCAATGCTAAACCCCTACTTTAAAAATGATGAAGGATGTTTATCATCTTTCATCATTTCAATTTTCACTTTATATTTTTACAATACAATGTTTAGTCCTTTTAGTGTTATAGGTTGTTCTTTAGAATTGCTAAAATCTGGAGATTGTGGCATAGTTACTGTTTGTAAATCTCAAGATGAAATAATTAGAAAAAAGCTAATTTTTATGGGAATAAAAACAGGAACTACCATTACTGTAGAACAGCAATTTCCCACTTTTGTAATTAAATGTGGTAGTTTATCCATGACAATAGATCGGGAAATAGCACGGGCTATTTATGTGCGAGTAATTGATGGATGAAAAGATTGAGATTATGTTAATTCACAATTATATTTTATTATATTTATTGTAGGGGTTTGGTACTACTAAACCCCTACCCTTCTATAAGCATCATGATTAAATTCAAATATGATTCAGAAAATTATTTAATTGTTGAATTTGGGGGAAATTTGATAATTTTTACAAACAAACTCTAAAAAAATCTCTCCTTGTAAATGAAAATATAGCAGTATGCACTTGAATGAGATACAGTGATTAAACTGCAAAACCTGTAGGGGTGGGGAAACCCCGTCCTCGATTGTATTTCATCCAACCGATAACCGCTATAAATAAGACTTTCCCTCCTGCCTCCTACTATATCACTTGATGTTAGAAATCGGGGATCAATGTATGTTATAATTGATAATTACTTCCATGTAATCGGTTAACAGATGATGATTACCACCGTTGAGCGTCGTTATAGTATAGAAGAATATCGCGCTATTGAAGAAAAAGCGGAAGGCCGTAATGAATATCATGATGGAGAAATTGTACCCATGCCAGGAGGATCACTAAATCATAGTCGTATAGGTGGAAATATTTTTGCCTTTCTGAAGTTTCTGCTCCGCGATACTCAATTTGAGCCAATTAACAGCGATTTACGCCTCTATATTCCTCAACATAACCGGGGAGTATATCCTGATGTTATGGTTTTTGATGGTGAACCACAACTCAATGATAATCGAAAAGATGAGGTTTTAAATCCTATTTTAATTGTGGAAGTTTTATCTCCTTCCACAGCAGACTATGATCGTCAAAGTAAGTTTAGAATGTATCGTTCAATTCCTAGTTTTTGTGAATATTTATTAGTTGAACAGGATGAAATTTTTATAGAAAAATATAGTAAGCAAGAGCAAGGTTGGTTATTCAGTGATTTTAATGATGTAGAGAAAGCTATTTTTTTAAAGTCTGGGGGTGTGGAATTACCGATGAAAGAAATTTATCGTGGTGTTAGTTTAATGCTGACAGGAGGACAAGATAGCTAGAAGCTAGAGAGAGCAAGCTTCATAGCTCTTTGCCCTTTGATGTAATCCTTCAACCGATAGCGGCTAAATTGCATTAATTCTTCTATAGTTTTTTGGAACATTTGATGTACCCCA
>JBJTUF010000057.1:0-53746 GCA_046080565.1 Cuspidothrix sp.
TTAAAAATCTTCTTAATTTCCTTTTTCTACTTTCAAATAAAATGGGTATGGGTAGGGCTTCTGCTAATATTTCTAACTTTGCTTGCTTCACTATTTGCAATGTTCCCACCATTATTAACAGAAGTAGATATCTAGCTCTTCCCAGTTCATTTTCTAACACTTTCTGGTATATTTCACTTATCATTTTACTCTGTTAGTTCACATTTACTATTTATTACTTATCTTTTTTTGCTCCCACATTCTGTATCTCTTACTACATAAGCTTTTTCTCCTTCTTGTCCCCCTGTCAGGATGTAACTAGGTTAGCTGTAGCTGACTTTGCTAATTCAGGACAAAATCTAACTTTAAGAATAGTTGATTTAGCGGCTAAATCTGATGTGATTAATACGCAGTTTCGGATTAAATATCAAGCGCGAGATAATTTTGATGATTCTTTTAATCCACCAACTTTGTATGAAGGAGAAATTCCTGCGAATTTGGTAAGTCGTAGCTATAATAATTTTACTTTAGCTGTGGGTAAATTAAAACTTCCTAGGGCAGCTTTAAGTCCTGGTGTAAAAGTTGATATTGAAGTTGTAGCAATTCGTTCTTTAGGGGGACGTTCTGCACAACAAAAGATTAGTTACCAAGGAGTAATTCGTAAACGGTAATATAGCAGAAGGCAGAGGCTTCAGGGCAGCACTTCGACTTCGCTCACTAACCAGAGGTAGGAGGAAAAGCCCTGTTATATATATGTTTCAAGGATTCATAATGTCCTAATTATCCGCCCTACAGCTATATATCCTGAATCATTGCTAATACAACTGACTACTGACAAATTATATTAAGTCCGGGCAATCACTTACGATATAAGTTTTTGGGTAATAATTATAGGACTTACGCATTTTAGCGAAATCTGGGGATTTGAGATTGCTTCCTTACGTCGCAATGAGAGTATTTGCAGTAGGTTTCGCGTAAGTCCAGAATTATTTTTTCCCAATTACCCATTACTAATTACCAGCCCCAACAGATATGATAGGTATTCCACCGGACATGATATTATTTACCCATATTTCTTTTGAGTTTTTCTAATTCATCTTGGGTTTCCCAACGGCGAAATGTATCTTCTAAGTCATCAGAATTACTCTGATAATTACTAGCTGCATTCCAAGTATTATTTTCTAAACGTTGTTGGGTTTGGGCTTTAGTTCGGGTTGTTTGTGCTTCTGCTGCTTTAGCTTGTATTTCTTGACGACGTTGTTGAATTTTGCGAAGTAGTTCTTGAGATTGGGTAATGCGTTCTTTTAAACCTTGCATTTGTCCCCACATTTGATTTCCTTCTCGCAGTAATGCTGCTTCTCTTGCTTGGGCGGGGACGGCTAAGTCTTCTCTACCTGCGGCTTGGGCTTTTTGAATACGGATATGCCATTTTTGTATTTCTTGGGCAGTGGCAAGAATTTCTTCTTGCGATCGCTTCTCTTGTAATTGTAACTCAGCTACTAATTTTAATGTATCCTCTTCTTGTTCTCGAAGTTGTTCTAATAGTGCTTGTAACTCTAAATGAGGGTTATTCCGCAAAAATTCTTCTAAACGACTTTCTAAAAAGCGACTTAAATCATCAAATAAACTCACGGTTAAAACTCCAAAGTTTGTATATATAACTATTTTATATTAGGGAGGCAGACAAACGGGGGTGCAGTAGGGGGGGAACGGCCGTTCGCCCGTACAACAGTCAACAGTCAACTGGCAACCTAAAGTGGTGTTACCCAATATTTAATTCCTTGAACTATTTTCTGTTGTAATCCAAATTTGGGTAATTCATCTTCATTCCAGCCTAAATATGTCCAATGAGGTTGATCATTAACTACAGTTTGAAACCAGCCATTTTCATTTAAAGCTTGTCTTTGGGCTGGTGTTGATACTTGTAAATCAATTGCTAATCCCCAGAGATGTTGTGATGTTCCTGGAGGTGCAACTAAGCCGAGAATTTTTGTTTCTTTTCCTGATTTTACTTGATCTAATGTTTGACTATTTGCGTATTTATTCCAAAATCTTAAATTAGTTGCATAACTACGCATACAATCGCCAGGATAACCAGATTTCAGAGAAATATTTGCTAAATTTTTGGCTGTATTTAAAGCTTCAGTAGCGACTTTTTGTAAATAACATTCTTGAGTGCCATCTACTAAAGCCATATTCATGGTATCTTGAAAAGATTGTGTATCTAGTTCATTGTCTAAAAGAACTTTTTCCGGTAGTTTAATTGCTAGATTTTGATTAATAAATACTGTGCCATAGAACCGCAGTAAGGTATATTCAAATGTATTCGGTTCGGGAATAGTTGATATTTTGTTGCCAATTGTTGATAAAAAACGTTGTTGATCATCTAATTTTTGATCAGGAATGAAGGATTTATTTATACGTATGGTTGATTGATCACAATCTAAATTAGAAGTTTTAATACATTCTTTGCTAGTCTGATCATTTAGGCTGGAATTACTTTGGTAAAATTTGTGAGCGAACACCAAGGTAATACTGACAACAATAACTATAGTTACAAATTCTGCTATTTTCAGAATTAGTTTCATGAACAAATATTACTGATTTTGAAAATTCAGCCTTGATCATATCCTAAAATTTATGAAAATTTCTGTTATTTAGGCAATATACAATATATAAAGATTTTAGTAAGAATTCAGGGAATAGGGAATAGTATTTATCTTTAATCTTACCTCTTACCTCCTGATAGCGCAGCGTGGCGTTAGCCATACTCCTGAACTCCTGACTCCTGAATTCTTACAAATTTTATACATTTAGATTTTAGGAACAATGAATTTAAAAAATTCACGAATGCAAACTTTAGTTATCTATGGAATTCTAGCAGCGATCGCTTTTGTTATGTTATTTCCATTATTATGGCTGATCAGTACAGCCTTAAAATCACCAACGGAAAATATCTGGCAGTCACCACCGCAATTATTACCCAGTCAACCAACATTAGAAAACTTTTACCAGGTTTGGCAATCTCTACCATTTGGAGTATATTTATACAATAGCGTTATAGTATCAGTATTAACAGTTGGATTAAATCTGTTATTTTGTTCTTTAGCGGCTTATCCTTTAGCTAGACTTTCCTTTGTGGGTAGAAATACAATTTTTATTGGTATCATTGCCACAATTATGATTCCCTTCCAAATTGTTATGATTCCTTTATATATCTTGACAGTGCAGTTAGGATTAAGGAATAGTTACCTAGGAATCATTTTCCCTAGTTTAGCCTCTGCCTTTGGTATATTTTTGTTACGGCAAGCCCTGTTGAGTGTACCGAAAGAAATTGAAGAGGCTGCCCGTTTGGATGGCAGTTCTGAGTTAGGATTATGGTGGCATATTATGTTACCTGCTATCCGTCCAGCATTGATTACCCTAGCTATATTTGTATTTATTGGTAGTTGGAGTGACTTCTTATGGCCTTTAATTGTCATCCAGGATGAAAGTTTATACACTTTACCCTTGGGAGTAGCTAAGTTAGCAGGGACATTCTCTTTAGATTGGCGCTTAGTAGCTGCTGGTTCGGTCATTTCTATTACGCCAGTGTTAGTATTGTTTTTGTTTCTACAGAAATACATTGTCCCTACGGATACAAGTAGTGGAGTGAAGGGCTAAAAATGGACACAAAAAAAATCTTCAATTTTGATTTAGACCAGATTATTATTTTTGATCCGCTAACATTAACCAGTGATATTCCTGCTATTCATGCAGTCCGTTTGATGAGTCAAATATGTAATATTAATGACTTCAATCATGATTTGAGATCACACACTCATATTCAGAATAGGGAACAGACCAACTGTGTAATTGTCCTAGACAAAGAAAAGTTGGTTGGTATTTTCACTGTCCCAGATGTCATAAACTGTACAGCGAAGGGATTAAATTTAGAAACAGTGACCATCGCAGAGGTAATGATTGAGCATCCAGTAACATTCAAAAAATCAGAATTGACTAACATTTTTGTAGTTATAAATCTATTTCATAAATATAAAATAAATTATTTGATAGTTGTAGATGATGAAAATAAAGTAATAGGATTTATTAACAAAAGTAGCTTATATAACAATATAAATATTGTAAAAGTCTTTGAAGAAAACAATCATTTGCAAGAAAAAAATTATCAACTAGAAGCTGAAAAAATCGAACTTTTACGAAACCAAAATAGTGAAATAGAAGCCCAAGTTGAAGCTAGAATTATAAAATTACTGGAACAGGCTAAATCAGATCAGTCATTGGCTATACTGTCACAAAAAATTCGTAACTCCTTTGATTTAGAGGAAATTTTGCAAACAGCCGTTTGTGAAATCCAAAAATATTTACAAATAGATAGAGTCATTATTTATGAATTTAATGGAGAATGGAGTGGTACAATTGTAGCTGAATCCTTGGCTGAAGGACAAAATTCTCTCTTAGGTTTAGTGATCTATGATCCCTGTCTTAGACCTGATTGGGTTAATTCCTATTCTCATGGACGAATCCGAACAATTGATGATATTTATAATTCTGGTCTCTCTCCTTGTCATATTCAATTACTAGAAAGAAATCATATTCGTGCTAACTTAGTTGTACCGATTATTTATAATAATCATCTATGGGGATTAATCGGCGCTCATCAATCTTCAGAACCGAGAGTTTGGCAATCATTAGAAAGTGATTTACTAGAAAAGTTATCTATTCAATTAGCGATCGCTATTCAACAATCCCAACTCTATCAACAAGCCCAAAAAGAATTGAAAGAGCGGATATTCGCACAAACTAAACTCAAAAAACTCAATGAAAAATTAGAATTCCGCGTGATAGAGCGGACAAAAGAACTGCATCAAAGCCAAGAATATTTACGGCAAATTACCGAAAATATTGACAGTGTTTTTTGGATAAAACGTTCAGAAGACGATCAAATACTCTATATTTCCCAATCATATCAAAGGATTTGGGGTTATTCATGTCGGGAGCTATATCAAAACCCTCACAAATTTTTAGATTCTGTTTATCCAGAAGATTTACCGCGAGTAATGGCAGCTTTAGAAACACAAATAGAGGGTAAATATAATGAACAATATCGGATAATTCGCAGTGATGGAGAAATCCGTTGGATTTATGATCGAGCTTTTCCTATTCATGATCAAGATGGTCAAATTTACCGAATTGCGGGTATTGCTGAAGATATTACCCAGCGTAAAAAGATTGAAGAAACACTCAAATTACAAGAACGAGCGATCGCAGCTAGTAATAATGGCATAGTCATTGTTGATGCACGATTCAATAAAAATACAATTTTTGTTAATACTGCTTTTGAAAATATTACAGGCTATTCAGTCCAGGAAGTCATTGGCAAAGATTGTCGTTTTTTACAAGACAAAGATAGAAAACAACCAGCTTTAAGAGAAATTCGCAAAGCTTTACAAAATCAACACAGTTGTAATGTGATCCTACGTAATTATCGCAAAGACGGTAGTCTATTTTGGAATGAATTGAGCATTTCTCCTATTTATGACGATGAAGGGAATTTAACTCATTTTATTGGCATTCAAAACGATGTTACAGCCCGTAAACAAGCAGAAGAACAAATTAAATCTTCTCTTAAAGAAAAGGAAATCTTACTCAAAGAAGTTCATCATCGGGTCAAAAATAATCTTGTAGTAGTATCTAGCTTATTAGATTGGCAAGCTGATTATCTCACCGATCCCGCAGCCATCAAGATTTTCCAGCAAAGTCAATATCGAATTCAATCTATGGCACTAATCCATGAAAAACTCTATCAATCTAAAAACTTAGCCGAAATAGATTTAAGTGAGTATTTAAAGACCCTTGTTACACAAATAGAGTTTTCCTCCAACATAAATCACAAGGGAATTTCCATTAACTACGATCTGCAACCGCTTTTCTTAAATATTGAAACAGCTACCCCCTGTGGTTTAATTGTCAATGAATTAATGGCCAATATTTTTGAACACGCTTTTAGCAATCGTACAACTGGTGAAATATGTTTAGCAGTCAAACAGAATGAACATCAAGAAGTAACAATCACCATTGAAGATAATGGAGTTGGTTTTCCTCCAGATTTAGATTTTCAAAATACCGAATCTTTGGGTTTACAGTTAGTTTGTTTATTAACTAAGCAGTTAGAAGGACGCATTACAGTTACTTCTAATCAAGGAACTAAATTTACCTTAACTTTTTCAGAATTACGTTATCGCCAGAGGATTAAAAATTATGACCAACGCTAAAATATTAATTGTGGAAGACGAGCTTTTAATTGCTAATAACATAGCCAGAAAATTAACAAAATTAGGATATGAAATTGTAGACATGGTTTCTTCTGGCAGAGATGCTATTTATATTGCAGGAGAAAAAAGACCAGATTTAGTGTTAATGGATATTGTCATTAAAGGAGAAATGGACGGCATAGAAACCGCCGAAAAACTCTATCAACGATATGGTATTCCTGTTATTTATTTAACCGCCTATGCCGATAGTGAAACCATTAATAGAGCTAAATCTACAACTCCCTTTGGTTATATTCTTAAACCATTTAAAGATGAGGAATTACAAGCTAGTATTGCCATTGCTTTGCAAAAAAGGCAAGCTGAGTTAGAGGAAAAACAAGAATACATAGGAAAAATCCAAAAAGCAGAAGAAAAACTTAATCAAATCCAAAAATATGATCCTCTCACTAATTTATTGAATCGTTATGGATTAGAGGTAGAATTTGAAAATCAAGTACAAAAGTTTATTGACAATCTGATTCAACCCAAAGACACATCATCTAATTATTTTCCTTACTTACCTATTTTCTGTTTAAGTTTTGATCGTTTAGAACGGATTTATCAAACCCTAGAACCTGCAAAAAGTGATTTATTGATCCTCGAATTAACAGCTAGATTAAAATCTGTAATTCAAAATCAAGGTGTAATTGGTCGTACAAATAATAATGAATTTGTGATTGTTGGTTCACCCATAGAATATCGTAATCAGGCAGTTGCTACAGCACAAGACTTATTAGAAAAGATTTCTGAGCCAATTTTAATTGGTGAAAAGGAAATTTTTATTACACCCAGTATAGGCGGAGCATTTTATTACCATCCCTACCATCTAGAAACCTTATTACAACATTGTCGTTTAGTAATCACTAAAGTCCAGAAAGCTGGAGGTAATGCCTATGAATTTTATAATCATAATCTAGATAATACTACTTCTAGTAAGCAAATAGCTTGGGAAGCAGATTTACACTATGCCCTGGAATTAAATCAATTTCAATTATATTTTCAACCGATAGTTGATATTAATAATGGTAAAATTATTGCTGCTGAAGCTTTAATTCGTTGGTTACATCCTGAACATGGTATGATTCCACCTACAGATTTTATTCCTGTAGCTGAACAAAAAGATTTAATGATTGAAATTGGTAAATGGGTGTTTACCAATGCTTGTAAATCTTTAGCTACTTGGAAAAATGCGGGACTACCATTAATCAATATTTCCGTGAATCTTTCTCCCCGCCAATTATCTCATCCTACCTTATCTCAGGAATTTACTAAAATATTAATTGAGGAAAAGGTTAGCGCTAAATGTATTTCTTTAGAAATCACGGAAAGCATTTTTGAGGAAGATAGTAGTTTATCTGTACGTCGTCTGCGTTTGCTTAAAGCTGTGGGATTTGAAATCACGATGGATAGTTTTGGCACTGATAAATCATCATTAAACTATTTGACTAAATTTCCCTTTGATATCTTAAAACTGGATTGTTCTTTGGTGAAAAACTTTAAGTTGACCCCAGAAAATGAAATCATTACCGCTAGTATTATTGATGTAGCGCAAAAACTCAATATGAATGTTATTGCTAAAGGCGTAGAAAGAAAAAATGAACTTAAATTTTTATATGATCATCAATGTTATCATATTCAAGGTAATATATTTAGTCGTCCAATTCTAGCATCAGAATTTATAGAATTAGCTAAACTTTTGGTAATTCCTAATATGTAAGGAGTCTGTTGACGGTTGACGGTTGACTGTTGACTGTTGACTGTTGACCGAGAAGAGTTCCTCCTGCCCCTCTGCTCCCCTGCCCCTCTGCTCCCCTATTCCCTTACAAAAACCCAATGGTCAATTCTCCTTTACAGTTATTAGTTTTAAGCAATGGTCATGGCGAAGATATTATTGCGGTACGGATTATTCAGGCACTACAAAAATTATCTTCTGCACCGGATATTTTTGCTTTACCAATTGTGGGTGAAGGTCGGGCTTATCAAAATATAGATGTACCCGTGATTGGTAAAGTACAAACTATGCCATCTGGTGGTTTTATCTATATGGATGGACGGGAATTGATGCGGGATGTCCGGGGTGGGTTGATTCAATTAACTTGGACTCAAATTCAATCTATCCGCCGTTGGGTAAATTTACAAACTAAATTAGGGCATTCAAAAGCGGTTTTGGCAGTTGGAGATATTGTACCGTTATTGTTTGCGGCGGTGAGTGGTGCTAATTATGCTTTTGTGGGTACGGCTAAATCAGAATATTATGTACGTGATCAAGCAGGTTTGTTACCACGAAAGTCAAAGTCGGCACGATGGGAAAATTTTTCTGGGTCAATTTACCATCCTTGGGAAAGGTGGTTAATGGGTCGTAAACGTTGCCAAGCGGTATTTCCCAGGGATGCGCTGACAACAAAAATTTTGAAAACTTGGCCTATTCCGGCTGTAGATGTGGGAAACCCCATGATGGATGGGCTAGAAAGTGGTGTTACTAGCCACCAATTTTACGGTCATGATGCCGAACAGGAAGAAGTAATGCGGCCGTTTATTGTGACTTTGCTGCCCGGTTCGCGTGCGCCAGAAGCCTATAATAACTGGGAAACGATGATGGTTGCTGTATCTGCGCTGATGGCGAGTTTACAACAACGGGATTCGGTTTTTCATACTGCGGGGACGATGATTTTTTTAGGGGCGATCGCTCCTGGTTTAGATTGTAGTATTTTAGTCAAAACCTTGCAGATTCAGGGTTGGCAACCTAGTAACGCATCACCTCTACCTATTTCTGACCCGGAAAGTTTAGTTTTTCAACAAAAAAACGCCCATTTTATCTTGACCCAAACAGCCTACAATGACTGTTTACATTGGGGAGATGTGGCCATTGCTATGGCCGGAACTGCTACAGAACAGTTTATTGGTCTAGGAAAACCAGCGATCGCCATTCCCGGTCAAGGACCCCAATATAACCCCGGTTTTGCTGAAGCCCAAAGTCGTCTTTTAGGATTATCTCTCACCCTAGTTAACCAACCCTCTCAAGTTGTCCCAGTCATTCAATCTCTCTTCAAAAATCCCGATATCCTGCAAATGATCGCTGAAAATGGCCTTGAACGCATGGGACGGCCCGGCGCAGCCCAACGTATTGCAGAATGTTTACAAGAAAGATTTATGAGGTAATTAGTAATTGGAAAAAAACATTCTCTTAATTGCACATAATCAAAAACTCGAACTTTTATAACTATTAAAATTAAAATCCCTATTTTTAGCAACTATAGCTGTAACCAGGCTTTTCCTCCTGCCTCCTGCCCTTTGTTATATATAGCACTTTTGAAGTAAATGAGGTACACCAACATATATAAAGTAATTTTCAAAATTCAATTTTAATCTGTGAAATCCTTTAATCCCTTTAATCCGTGATTCTGACTTAATATTTCACTATACCTCATAAACCCTAAATCCTCTATATCTCCCATAAACTTAGAACTCCAAAGAAGAAAGAAGAAAAATAAATTATCCGCATCTACAAATATAAATGATCAAAATTTATGGCTAGTTTAAAAAAATATCGCATTTTATCAGTTGATGATACCCCAAACAATATCATCTTGGTGAAAACATTATTAGAAAGCGAAGGATATTATATAGATTCAGCGACTAATGGAGAAATGGCACTAGAAAAAGTCTCCCAATTCCCACCGGATTTGATTATTTTAGATGTGATGATGCCAGGGATAAATGGTTATGAAGTCACACGAAGAATTCGCAATAATCCAGAGCTTAACTATATTCCCATTTTGTTACTTACAGGCTTCCATGAACCTACTGTAGCTACAGGTTTAGATGCTGGGGCTGATGATTTTATCCATAAACCCTTTGATACAGAAGAACTATTAGCAAGAGTGCGATCGCTCTTGAGATTAAAGCACAGCATGGACGAACAACAAAAAATGAGTCAACAGAGAGAAGACTTTGTTTCTCTTCTCACCCATGATTTACGTACTCCCCTAGTAGCTGCGGATCGAATGCTAAATTTATTTTTGGAAGAAGTCTTTTGTCAGATTTCTCCAGACATGAAACAAGCAATTAAGGTGATGATTCGCAGTAATCAAAATCTCCTAAAAATAGTGAATACCTTATTAGAAGTTTATCGTTTTGAAGCTGATAAAAAAACCCTCAACTATCTACCGTGTAACTTAACCACTGTTGCTACTGAAGTAATCAGTGAGTTAACCCCTCTCGCACAAGAGAAAAACCTCATTCTTAAATTAGAGATCCCCACAGAAAATCAAGTAAGAACTGTTAACGGCGATCGCTTAGAACTACAAAGAGTATTCCATAACTTAATCGGTAACGCCATTAAATTTACCGATACTGGCATCATTACCATCCGCATTTTAGAACCCACATCTCCCACAAATGACACTGATAAAATCCTAATTGAAATTGAAGATACAGGTTATGGTATTGCTTCCGAAGATCAAGCAACAATTTTTGAAAGATTTCGCCCAAGTAGAAATAAAAAATCAGGTAGTGGTTTAGGATTACACCTTTCCCAACGCATTGTTGAAGCCCATGGAGGCACAATAACAGTTTCATCAACACTAGGTCAAGGTAGTATCTTCCAAATTCGACTCCCCAAATTCAAATTAGCATCTAACAGCGAATCTAGACCCAATATTTGATTTTTGAAATATACTTAAGGTGGGCATAGCCCACCCTAATATAAGAATCTAGTTTGATACTGCTAGGACTTACACAAGGATCAGATCCCCTACTCTGTTATCCTAAATTAACTTTGAAGACCTTATTTTGTTCCGCTTGCAATTTTGGCAAAGTTAAACTCAAAATACCATCTTGATAATCTGCCGCAACCTGGGTATTTTGCACCTTAGCAGGTAAGGGAATTACCCTTTGAAACTTACCATAGTAAAATTCACTTTTTACCATTCCTTTTGACTCTGTTTTACTTGTATTTTTGCGTTCACCACTTACAGAAACAGCATTTTCAGTAACTTGGATATCTATATCTTTAGCCACCATTCCTGGTAAGTCTACTTTCAAATAGATAGTATCATCAGTCTCTTCTAATTCAACCACAGGAGTTTTAACCAGTCCAGAATCTACCATTTCAGATGATGGTTGATGTTCTGAAAATAAACGATCTAATTGACGTTGAATATGGTTAAATTCTTGCCAGGGGTTATAACGTACTAACATAAATTACCTGCCTTTGTGAAGCCTTAATTATTTTTTTGTTCCTTTGATTTTCATATTAAGAATAAAAATAAAAGATGTAAATTCGGTTTTTATCACCTGATAAATCATGATCACCGAACTATTAAAAACACCATATTTTAAGTGTAGAAAACTCGAAAATATCAGTACGGTAAACCCGAACTAATTAAGTTAAAATTTGAATTATACTAATACATACACCGTTTCTTATAGTTGAGGTTAAGCAGCAGCAAAACCTGAACAATAACTTGGGTTTTATACTATTGCTTAGTAAGCTTAACCTAAATAACCTAACCTAAGAATTTTGATTCTCAATCTTGATAATCCTCCAAAATACAATTGCTCAAACTGCCAAATAATAAGTACAATAGTTGACATAACTTCTTTTTATGTAATACAGTATGTTACAATAATAAGTATCACAAAAAAGTTGTGTATTATTTCCTGTTTCAGCCGAGAATGATTTGATTATGGATTTTGACTATTTCCGAACTAACGACAGCAACAACAGCAATAAAAACTGTCAAAACTTGTTGTCTAGCGGCTGGCGACCATTTCACAGAGATTTTGATTGGGAATATTTTAGTAAAATTTTATTCCATGATACCCAGGAACTCACCCAAAAAAGCATCAATATAGCTAGTTATTACGCTGATGCTTTAGCCCGAAAGGACTATGCTTGGTGGGCAAATATCTTAAACTTAGCATCAGATTATACCCGTGGGGAATTCCAGAAATTTTGGAATTATATTACACCGGATATGCTAATGCCAGAACATCGGCATAAAGACTATTTGAGTACAGAAACACCTCTAGTTCAATTTGTCAGCCGTAACAGTATTCCTATTGATTATGTCCTGAATCTGCTGCAAGAAATTACCGTTTTAAGAGTTTTAAAAATATTAGAACGTCCTGATATTATCACTCAATATTACTCCGAAAGAGACTTTTATTTTCCAGTGGAAAAATTTGTAAGTTGGGAAAGATTAGATGTAGTTAATACAGTTTATGCTTACTGGTCAGAACATGATATTTGGTTACAAATTGAAGCCTACGAAAGAGGCAGAAGAAATTATACTTTAATGGCCAAAAACATGAAGCCATTAATTAATAAAGCCACCTATGATTTAGCTGTCATGTTGAGTGGATACCAAAGTCGTGTTGGCAAAGTTCATAGTCAATATTCATTGGAGACATTTCCCCAGGAAATTCAAGATTTTACTGACACAGTGCATCAAACTATTTTAGATCAAAATCAGTTAGCAGTCGTAGTACATGGTTCACCAGGAACAGGGAAAACAGCATGGACACAAAGTGTTGCTAAAGAAATTCTTGTTCCTTTAGGATATGTCATTTTCATTTTAGATCATGATGCCATTACTAACTTTGTCCCGCCAACATATTTAGAAAAGATTTGTATTATCATCAATGAAGCTGATAATTTAGCTCAGGATCGGGCTTCGGAAGTAGCACAATATAACAACAAAACTGAGCATATTTTAGCCCTATTAGATGGCACATTATATCAAAGTGTCATTGATGAGTCTGGGATTCAAATTCAACAAAAGTTAGTAATATTAATGACTTGCAATACCACTGAAAGACTAGATCCCGCCATGTTACGTAAAGGCAGAGTAGATTTAATGTGTGAGTTTACCAAAAAATTTGTGTAAATAGATTTTTTAAGGTGCGTCTTTCGACGCATCATCAAACACTACAGAACTAAATTTTTAGGAATCATGAAATTAAGGTTTATTTTAATTCTACCGCTCTCCTTATGTAATACAAGTTTAATTTAATGTTTGTAGGTTGGGTTGAGTAACGAAACCCAACATTCCTTGCTATCCTATTGCTAATGTTAGGTTTCACTTCGTTCTACCCAACCTACAGAACTAAATTTTTAGGAATCATGAAATTCACAACCTCGTTAAAAGTTACCAAAGGTGCAATTATTAGATTAAGTTGTTTATTTTTGATCATGTTAGCTTTTACCATTTGGTTAAAACAATCTGGAGGAATGGAAAATACCCAATTATTAGAAACTCTTTATCGTCAAGGAAATTATATAGAAGCGGTATTATGGGGACTATTTGCTATGAGCTTTTTAGTTTATAGCTATCAACATTCTATGTTAATTGCTAAGAGGAAAAATAAAATTACAGCTTTTATTTTTCTCGGTTTCGGAATTTCTGACCTTGTTGAAGTACAAACTGGTGCATGGTGGCAACCTTGGTGATTATTTTTATGGAAAGCTAGTTGTGTAATTGGTTTTATGACTTGTTTTTGGGACTTTTGGCAAAATAATATGAGACAAATCAAAGAAGAAAATGAATAAACAAGAAACAGTAGAGCAACAACCAATCACACGGCTATTTTCTCATATTAAATTTGAGGATAATAAATGTCAACATCAACCAGGTAGCGTATTAGGAAATACGGCTTTAATTGTGGGAACTACCATTGGTGCAGGAATTATCGGACTCCCTGCTGTAACTTTACCATCGGGAATTATCCCTTCTACAACTTTGTTAATTGCTGTTTGGGTATATACATTAATTTCCGGTTTATTAATTGCAGAATTGACTTTAAATATTATGCGATTTGAAGGAATTACCCATATAGGTTTATTAGCAATCATCGAAAAAGTTTTAGGTAAAATAGGGGCGAGAATTGCTGGTATTGCATATATATTTATGCACTATGCACTATTAGTAGCATATATGACTCAAGGGGGAGAAATTTTAACTACAGTAGTTTATCAAGTGGTGAATTTTAAAAATATTTTACCTCATTGGATAGGGACAATTAGTTTTTGTATTGTCTTTGGAAGTCTGATATATTGGGGAAAAAATAAATTAGTAGAGAAGATCAATGAGATATTCATTTTAATTTTATTATTTGCTTTTATAGGTTTATTAGTATTAGGAGGAATGAAATTTCACCCTGCTCAATTGTTAGTACAAAATTGGCAAGCTATTGGTAGTTCTATTGCGGTAATGTATGTTGCCATGTTTTATCATAGTATTATTCCCTTAGTTGTGACTGAATTAGAAGGGGATGTACCCAAAATTAGAAAATCTTTAATTATTGGATCTTTTATTCCTTTCTTGATGTTTCTAGCTTGGAATACGATGATTTTAGGTGCTGTGACTCCAGATATTTTACAGCATCAATTAAACAATTATGAAGTATTTGATCCTTTGCAAATTTTACGCAATGGGCGATCTGGAGAATGGATTGCTATGTTATTATCTATATTTTCTGAGTTTTCTATTGTCACATCATTTATTGGGATTACTTATGGGTTAGCAGACTTTTTTAAAGATATTTCTGTAATTACTAAAAATGAAATTTCTCGTTTACCTCTCTATTCTTTAGTGTTGCTACCTCCTCTAAGTTTAGGAACTTTTAATCCGACTATTTTTTTTCATGCTTTAGAATATACAGGTGCATTTAGCGTTTCTATTTTAGGGGGAATTATGCCAGCTTTAATGACTTGGAAACAAAGACAAAACACAAATTTAATTAACAGTAATTATCAAACTCTTGTTCCTGGTGGTAAAATTACTTTAATTTTTATCTTAGGTGGGGCATTATTTTTGATAGTTAGAAAAATCTTTTCTATATTTCAATTATAAATCAATACAGTTGAGTGAATGATAATTGTAGGTTAGTTAGAAGAAAGTGAAACCCAACAAACCCCGAAAAAATTATAAAAATTATACATTGTAGGGGTAATTCATAAATTATCACTGGACAAGAATAAGGGTTTGGGTCACATCTTAGGTAAGTCCTATAACATTTCAAAAAATTCTCAAAATGAGTAATTCTCGATTAATAAAAATTAGTAAATTCCTCAGTAAACATTTGCGTCATCAACCGGATGCAATTGGAATTAAACTTGGTGCTGGTGGTTGGGTAGCAGTTGATGAATTGTTAACAGCTTGTGCTAAAAATGGTTTTTATATGACTTATGAAGAGTTAGAAATTGTAGTAAATTCCAGTGATAAACAACGTTTTGCTTTTGATGATACTGGTAATTTGATTCGTGCTAATCAAGGACATAGTATAGAAATTGATTTGCAATTACAAGTAATGATTCCACCGGATATACTTTATCATGGGACGGGAATAAAATCTGTAGATGCTATTCTCAAAAGAGGACTCCATAAAATGTCTCGTCATCATGTACATTTATCAGCAGATATGGACACAGCCAAATCTGTAGGTATGAGACATGGAAAACCTGTAATTTTTGCCATTAATACTCCAAAAATGGTGGCAGATGGCTATATTTTTTATTGTTCAGCTAATGGAGTTTGGTTAGTTGATCATGTACCCTATCAATATTTAGAAATACAGTAAAAGAGGGATAGCAGATTTAAAGTTTATGAGGTATGGTCATAATCACGGATGAGAGAGATTAAAGGATTTCATAGATCAAAATTCAATTTTGAAGATTAACTTTATAAAATTGGTGTATGTCATTTAGTTCAAAAGTGATGTGAATAATAAATATAATATTTGTAATGTATGATTTTTTACATCAAGTTTCTATCTGTTTGTAGTATATAAGCTAATGGAAAACAAAGATGTGACTTTAGTAGTATGCAAATTACCGGAAAATCTTTATACTAAATTTATAATTCTCCAAAATTAAAAAATATATACATTTATGTCCAAAGCCATCAAACAGCCAGTAAGACAAATACAAAACTTATGTATATTCTGTGTATCTGGTCTAGCATTGCTAACCGCAGGTTGTGGTTCGTTACCGAAAGAGTCAGCAGAAGCACAGTCTAGAAGACCTCAAGGTGGAAGTAAAGAAACTGCTGTGGATGTAGCGATCGCTCGCACAAATTCTTTAACTCCCCAACTGGAGTATATTGGTAATACTGCGCCATTTCGCATTGTTTCTGTGCGATCGCAAGTTGAGGGCAGACTTATTTCCCTCAACCTAGATATTGGTGATACAGTCCAAAAAGGTAAAATCATCAGTCAAATAGACGATACTCTCCTACTCACCGCAGTCAGACAAGCTGAAGCACAACTAGCAACCACTGAATCGGAAGTAGCTAGAGCTATAACTCAAGTTAATAATGCACGCGCCCAAGTGGAAAGAACCAGGCTAGAATTAGTCCAAGCACAAGCAGACTCTCGCCGATTCACACAACTATACAAACAAGGGGCAATTGCCGAACAAAACGCCCAACAGGCACAAACTAAAGCCAGAACAGCCGCCCAAGCTCTCCGTGCCGCTATGGCACAAGTTAGCACAGAAAAGCAAGCTGTAGCCGCCGCCCAAGGTAGAGTATTTGCCCAAAAAGCAGCCGTTAAAGCTGCTCAAGAACGTCGCTCTTATGCTCGCTTAATTTCCCCTATCAGTGGGGTAGTGACAGAAAAAGTCACAGAACCAGGCAACTTATTACAACCTGGAAGCGAAGTTTTAAAAATTGCCGATTTTAGTCGCCTTAAAGTCGTCGCCCAAGTTTCGGAATTAGAATTAGGAAAAATTCAAATTGGGCAATCTGTAGAAGTTAAATTAGATGCCTTTCCTGATGAAAAGTTTATCGGTAAAGTAGCCCGTATTTCCCCAACTGCTGATACCACAGCCAGATTAATTCCCATAGAAATTGTCATGAATAATAACGGGGGAAAAATTAGTAGTGGACTATTAGCAAGAGTTAGCTTTAACAGCCAAACAAAACAGCCTGTGGTTATACCAGAAACAGCTATTAGTAATCAAGACAAAAAAGCACAATTAGAAAATACGAAATCTACACTTTTTGTTGTAGAAAACACAGGTCAAAAAACCACAGTTAAACAACGTCAGGTATCTTTAGGAAAAATTGCTAACGGCAAAATAGAAATTTTATCAGGCTTACAACCAGGAGAAAGTTATGTTATTCGCAGTAGTCAACCATTAAAAAATGGTGCAGTTGTTAAATTATCAATGTTATCTGAAAAGGTGACAGGTGAAAGGAAACAGTAGGGTCAATTCCCCTGTGGTAGCCCGTACAAACTATTAACAAATCAGATAATATATGCAACAAACAAATACAAATAATGGATTTAGTTTAAGTGCTATTTCCATTCGCCAACATATTGGCACATTAATGTTAACCTTAGCTGTGATAGTCATGGGTGTATTTTTTACCCTCCGATTACCAGTAGATTTATTACCATCAATTACCTATCCTCGCATTGGTGTCCGCATAGAAGCACCTGGAATTTCTCCAGAAGTAGCAATTGATGAAATTACCAAACCTTTAGAAGAATCTTTTAGTGCAACAGAAGGAGTATTACAAGTTTTTTCTCAAACCCGTGAAGGTAACATTAATTTAGATTTATATTTTCAACCTGGGGGTAATATTGATCAAGCTCTAAATGATGCTACAGCTACCTTTAATAGAGCGAGAAATAGATTACCAGATACTATTGCTGAACCGCGCATATTTAAATTTGATCCTTCCCAATTACCAGTTTATGAATTTGCTATTACTTCACCGACTCTTAAAGGTGTTGATTTGCGAATTTTTGCAGAAGAAGAATTAGCCCGTGAATTAAATGTCATTCCAGGCGTTGCAGTAGTAGATGTATCAGGAGGAGTTGAAGAAGAAGTTAGAGTCAATATTAATTTAGAAAGATTACAATCTTTGGGTGTTGGTTTAAATGATGTTCTCAATGAATTAAAAAACCGGAATCAAGATATTTCAGGAGGTCGAATTTTAGGACAAAATTCTGAACCTTTAACCAGAACTATAGGACGTTTCCAATCTGCGGAAGAAATTAATAATTTATTATTTGAAGTTTCCGTTCCTAACTCAAATATTAAAAATCACGTTTACTTGCGTGACTTTGCAGAAGTTATTGATGGTGCAGAAAAGCAACGGGTATATGTTTTATTAAATGGAAAAGAAGCGGTAAAAGTCAGTATTCAAAAACAACCAGATGCTAACACAGTTAACGTAGTTGATAATGTCAAAAAAAGATTAGCCCAACTACAAAAATCCGGTATAATTCCCACAGAAGCAACACTGACAGCAACCTTAGATGAATCTATCTTTATTCGTAATTCCATTGCTAATGTCACCACTTCAGGAATTATGGGTACAGGATTAGCCGCTATTGCTGTTTTACTATTTTTAGGTTCACTGCGGCAAACTTTTATCATTGTTTTAGCCATTCCCCTAGCATCTTTAACAGCGATTATTTTCATGGGATTATTTGGCTTATCCATCAATGTTTTTAGTTTAGGTGGTTTAGCCTTGGGTGTGGGAATTGTGGTAGATAATTCTATCGTGATGTTAGAAAATATTTGCCAAGGTTTAAACAATTCCAAATTATCAATTATTGAACAATCAGAACAAAGTAGTCGGGAAGTAGAATCAGCTTTATTAGCTTCTACAAGTACCAACTTAGTCGCAGTTTTACCATTTTTATTAATTGGTGGTTTTATCTCTTTACTATTTAATGAGTTAATTCTTACCATTAGTTTTGCTGTAGCTGCTTCCATTCTAGTTGCTGTGACTATTGTTCCCATGACGGCCTCTCAATTATTGGGAATCAAAGCTTCTAGTTCTTTACATAAATTTTGGCCATTACGACAATTTAATCGTCAGTTTGATGCGTCCACAAGATTCTATGGACAGTTTTTAGCCGGAATATTACGTTGGCGGGTATTAACAATTGCGATCGCTGTTATCATCTTAGGTGGTACTAGTTGGTGGATGTCTCCCCAAATTCCCCAAGAAATTCTTCCTCGCATCAACACCGGACAAGCATTCTTATTCGCTCAATTTCCCCCAGGTACACCCCTAGAAACAAACCAAAAAGTTATGAAAGCGGTAGATGAAACTCTCCGCAACCAATCAGAAACAGATTATGTATTTTCGACAATTGGTGGTTTTCTTTTTGGCAGTAATACCAACTCTAACCCCCTGCGAAGTTCTAGTACCATTACCCTCAAATCTGGCAGTAATGTAGATAACTATATAGAAAGAGTTACCAATGAACTCAAAAAACTCAATTTAGTAGATATTCGTCTCCGTCTTGTTCCTGGACAAGTTCGCGGTTTAATTCTTAATAACTCTCCAGTACGAAATGCTGATGTTGATATCATTCTCCAAGGAAATAACGCAGAAACTTTAGAAGCAACTGGTCGGCAAATTTTAGGAACTTTAGATGAAAAAATCACCTCAGTTAGATTCCGTCCTGATGCAGATAGTCGTCAACCAGAAATTCAAATTTTACCAAACTGGGAACGAGTCGCAAATGTCGGTTTAAATGCTCAGGAGATTGGAGAGACAATTCAAACCGCAATTACAGGTAGTATTCCCACCCAATTACAACGTGATAACCGTTTAGTAGATGTGCGAGTTCAATTAAATGAAGCATCATTACAAACAAGTTCTCAATTAGAAAGATTACCCTTGTTTGTAGATGACAATTATCAAATTCGTTTGAGTGATGTTGCTCAAATTTCCACAGGTAAAGCACCAGGAGAAATTCAACGCATTAACCAAAGACAGGTATTTTTAATTGCCGGAAATTTAACAGAAGGTGCTAATCTGAGTCAGGCCATTTCCCAAGTTACCGAAGTTCTGAATAATCTCGATTTACCTCAAGGTATCACTATCTTACCCAGTGCCGCCGTAGAATCTAATCAACAATTACAACAATCTCTGCAACTTTTAGGCGGACTAGCAGCCTTTTTAGTATTTGTGGTCATGGCGGTACAATACAACTCCCTCATTGACCCATTAGTAATTATGTTTACCATTCCTTTAGCATTTGCTGGAGGTATTTTCGGGCTTTACATTACTCAAACAGCCATTGGCGCAACAGTTATAGTTGGTGCAGTTCTGCTAGTTGGTATTGTTGTTAACAATGCCATCATCATGATAGAACTGGCCAACCAACTACGAGAACAGGAAAAAATAGACCGCCACGCCGCTATTTTAAAAGCTGCACCCCAACGCCTCAGACCCATCTTAATGACCACCATTACCACCGTTCTGGGGATGTTTCCCGTAGCTTTGGGAATTGGGGAAGGGTCAGAGTTTCTGCAACCATTGGGAATAATCGTCTTTTCCGGCTTATCTTTAGCCACAGTATTAACACTGTTTATTATTCCCTGTTTTTATACACTTCTCCATGATTTACTGAATCTGCATTGGGCAAAACCAGTATTAATCAAGTTGCGGATATGGAGAAAAACTTTCCTCAAAACCTAATTCTTTGCTAGGGGTAATTCATCAATCATTGATATCCCCCAGACGTTCTACCCGATCCCTGCTGCTACGGTGTACACATAAGTGATTGAATTTAACCAAGCCCTGACCGAACCGCCCCCTCACCCCCAATTCTGGGGGAACAATAATACTTCAAAGTCCCCAAAGTTGGGGGATTTAGGGGGCGAAATAAGCACAAAACGAAGACAGATAGGACTTGTGTGTACACCGTAGGTGCGTGAGTCATAGCTAAGGTGATAAACGCTCGATTTTCCAACCCCCATCATCTAGGCGAGTATATAACAACCGATCATGTAAACGGCTGGTTCTACCTTGCCAAAACTCAATTTCCTGGGGAATAACTCGATAACCACCCCAATGAGGAGGACGAGGAACTTCCATATTTTCATATTTGCGCTTCCATTCCTCTAATTGTGCTTCTAAAAATTCTCTATTGGGAATAACTTCACTTTGCTGAGAAGCCCAAGCACCTAAACGGCTATAGGGTGGACGCACTTCAAAATAACCATCAGATTGTTCGGCAGATATTTTTTCCACCGCCCCCACAATTCTCACTTGGCGTTCTAATTCTGCCCACCAGAAAACCAAAGCTGCCTGGGGATTTCCGGCTATTTCTTGTCCTTTTTGACTATTGTAATTAGTAAATAAGACAAAACCCCGTTCATCAAAGTCCTTAAGTAATACCATTCTGGCGGAAGGTTTACCATCGGGTGTACAGGTAGCCAATGTCATCGCATTCGGTTCAGGTAGCTGGGCAGCCACGGATTGATTAAACCAAGTTTTAAACTGTATGAATGGATTTGGGTCAATTTCTTTTTCGTTCAAATCCTGTAAGGTGTAGTCTCTGCGAAGATCGGCTATGCTTTTATACATTTTTTTATTTCCTCATCATTTATCTATAGAATAAAATATCAAGAATAATTGAACGCAGATAAACACAGATAAAGATTAACCGGTCAATTTCAGACAACTTCCATCATCATCTCCTAGTAAATCAGCGATCAAATCATCAACACTTCCCCTTCTAGCAGTTCCATTTTTAAATGCTTCCGTTACTTCTTTAGCATTAGCTAAAATTTCCAAACGGCGGTTTTCAATTCTTTGCTGTTGAAGAAAATCAAATAAATACTCTCGATCTTCAGTAGGTAAACTTTCAATAGAAGTAATAATTTCTTGTAAAGTCATCATAGAACCTCCTAATCTAAGACAATATTGACATTTACAGTTGCTCGGACATTTTTAATAATACCAGTTATCACCGATAGTCACGCTCCATATCACCACAGAAAGAAACAGCGACTTTATAACCTATGCGAAGTCCATATAATCTAGCTAATGGGTTTTTACTCCGTAAATAACGAGCTGACTCTATCCCTGTTTTATCAACTGCATATTCACCAGTTTCTATATCAATAATCACCATTTTACCGATGTTTTCTTCAGTTTCGACTTGTGAACGAATGCTATTTTCATATAATTCTTTAGCACGTTTGGCAACTTCTTCACTGCTGAGGAGAATAGCTTGCATTTTACAACCTCGATAATAAAATTAATAAGGCTATTTTAGAAGAAAGAATACTAAATCTATTTTCTGAGTTTGTAATGGATAAAAAAAGATTAAAAGTTAAACTTTATCCAAAACAAGGTACTTTGTCTGACAAAGTCTGCATATGTTAAGATGATGTTCAATTTAAAAAATACTTACTTGGAGTACCAATTGATTAAAAATTATCTTGATGACAAAAATCACCACAATTATTTAAAACTTCAATTAGGTAATGAATTTACCTATTCTAAATCTAAAGAATATGATGAACTTAAAGATTTTTTTGAACAACAAGATTATGCACAAATAAAGCATACAATGAACTGGTTTATTCAAGAAATAGGCAACCATCTCAAACATTAACTCCCCAACTTCACCAAAGTTACCTAAAATCATATTCTCCCACAAACACCCGTTTCATTAATTCTAAAAGTCACCAACCAACCATTAGGATATTTTTCTCTTGCTTTTTCTTCAGCAATTTCTATATCAACATCAATAAAATAATCACCACTATTTGGTTCAATTACCATAAACCAATTGTAATGATCGGCGATTAATTCAGGACGAACTCGATTAAAAACAACCCGCGCTTTTTCTCCCCGCGCATTTCTTTCCGCCGCCCTTTTTGCTAATTCCTCCGGTGGTATTGTAAACTCTGGAAAAATTCTTCCTGGTTGACGACGACGCACAGATTTTGTATTACTCATAATTGACCTTACCTCATTTTTATCAATTATCGAATATATCTCCCTTTACCTGAATCCTTACCAAAAAACTTAGAAAATTATTATAGCGTTTTCCAGTCTAATAAAGTACAAAATTATCTGCGTTTATCTGCGTCCATCTGCGTTCAATTATTACTGATTCTCACTTGAATGGGAATGACTATATCACTTTTTTCTTTGAGTTTCGTTTATTTAAATTTATATATGTTTAATTTAGAAATTACAAGCACAATTAAAATTAAATGTTAATATACATTTAAATACACAAATAAATAAAAATATTTATGATCAAAATCAGGAATTATTTACACAATAGATAAAGGAAGTGACAAAAGTATGGCTAATACCATCTTTAATTATTCCTTTCCTGCCTCTGAAGCCCTCCTGCTTATATATTAAATCAGATGCGCTCCTTTGCCTCCTTACAAACTCTCTTAATTTATGGACTCAGTGGACCAATTATCGCCCTCAATATCTGGCTACTGTCTTTATTATTTCGTTTTTTCCAAAATCCCATTACTATCCTCAGTATTGCCGCAATTTTAGCCTTTTTACTGAACTACCCAGTTAAATTATTTGAGAAAATCAAAATTAAGCGTACCCAAGCAGTAATTATTGTTTTAATAATAACTTTAACTTTATTTATTGTTTTAGGTGTCACTCTCGTACCCATGTTGATAGATCAAACCATTCAGCTTTTAAACAAGATTCCTGACTGGTTAGCGACTAGTCAAGCCAATTTGGATAATTTAGAGAGTATAGCAAAGCAACGACGATTATCTATAGATTTAAAACTGGTCACAAATCAAATTAATGCAAATATTCAGAACTTAGTCCAACAAATAGCTTCCGGGGCAGTAGGATTTGCCGGTACACTGTTATCAGGATTATTAAATGTGATATTGGTAATAGTTCTCGCCTTTTATATGCTCATATATGGCGATCGCGTTTGGAATGGACTCATTAATCTCCTACCATCTAAGATTGGTATTCCTTTTAGCAAGTCCTTACAGTTAAATTTCCAAAACTTTTTCCTCAGCCAACTACTACTAGCACTGTTTACAATCCTATCCCTAACACCAATATTTTTATTTCTCAGAGTCCCCTTTGCTTTATTATTTGCCATTATCATTGGTATTTCCGGACTGATTCCCGTAGTTGGTGCAACACTAGGCATTGGTCTAGTAACCTTATTGATATTAATCCAAAATTGGTGGTTAGCCTTCCCAGTGGCTACAATGGCAGTGATCATGCAGCAAATTAAAGATAATCTCCTCGCCCCAAAATTAATGGGTAATTTTATTGGACTTAACCCCCTATGGATTTTTATCGCCATTTTAATGGGATTTGAAATCGCCGGTTTATTAGGAACACTGGTGGCCGTACCCATTGCTGGAACTATCAAAGGTACATTCGATGCTATCAAAACCAGCAACCATAGTGATTTTGTTTCCCATTTTCGGGGTAATTACGACTCAGAAATAGCAAAAGATGAATAAATAATTGGTAATTGGTAATGGGTAATTGGTAATGGGTAATGGGTAATTGGTAATAGTATTTATCTTTACTCCTGCCCCTCTGCTCCCCTGCTCCCCTGCCTTCTTAAATCCAACCGCGTAACCAATAAATAAAAGTACCCAGATATTCTTTTAATGCACCTGTAAACTGATGTAAATTGTCTGTATCAGGAAGTAAATTGAGAATGGCGGCTTTAGGACTGCTAACAAGTTCTTCCAGTTCTCCTTGACTGACAATAAAATCGGTGGGTGCGGGAATAACATCAATACCTTGACGGTGAAAGATTTTCAGCGATCGCGGTGTGTGCATTGCCGAAGTTATTAATAATACTTTTTTAATCTGACGAGCTTCTAGGATTTTACGGACATTGACAGCATTTTGATATGTATTCAGAGAATCAGGTTCTTGGATAATTGCCTCAGCAGGAACACCAATGGATGTCAGTATAGTTGCCATATCTGCTGACTCTGGAGAACCACTACCACGCCAGTCAATGCGGCCACCACTAAGGATAATTATAGGGGCTTTCTTTTGGAAATAGAGTTGAGCAGCATAAATCACGCGATCGCCTGGTTCACTTAAATCCACAGTTGGCCGTGGCCAAATTGCTGATTTGGTAGCACCACCCAAGACTACAATAGCTTCAGCATTGGGAATTTCCGACCCAGGGATATTTTGCCATTCTAGGTTGCGTACCATGTATTTTGCCACCCAAGCATTGCTAGAAAGCAGTAATACAGCCAAAGATAGAGAAATAGCTATAGTCGCAAGACGGGGACGTTTCCGCAAAGTCACCAAAGCCACGATTAAACTAATACTAGCCAATCCTAAAGGGTAAAAAAATAGTGGGATGATTTTAGATAGATATAAAAACATAAAAAAGAAACTTTAAAATCCTTTTTATTTGACTTTATCTTCAGATGTCTAATTATAAGTACCTGGGGGAAATTAATTGAACATTTAGAAAACAATAGAAATCTGGAGTATCTCTTCTCTGTTACCTGTCACCTTTCACCTGTCACCTGTCACCTACTCTAGATTCTTAAGTTTTAGTTAGTCCAATTAAATTGGCACTTTTTTTAAAGCCTCTGTAAGTTCAGTGATTACGAGTGGTTTAGCCACAAAATCATTCATACCTGCATCTAAACAAATTTGACGATCTTGAACTAAAGCATTAGCTGTTAAGGCAATAATCCAAGGTTGATATATATTGGCTTGCCGAATTCTTTTTGTAGCGGTTATACCATCCATTTCTGGCATTTGCATATCCATTAAAATCACATCATAAAATTTATTTTCTATCATAGCTAATACCTCTAACCCGTTATTCGCAATATCAGCAGTATAACCAAGTTTTTTCAAAGTCATAACAGCAACTTTTTGATTAACTTTATTATCTTCTGCCAGAAGAATTTTTAAATAAATCTTGTTAGTTTCTGATTCTTTATTCTCATTTTCGTTAAAATCTTTGTCCATTAACTTAGAAGCTAAAACTTCCTTAGTCATAAAAGTAAAATGAAAAATCGAACCTTGAATTTGAGTATGTCCTGGATTCAATACCCAATTTTGAGGAGGATTACCAGCAACATTACCAAGACTTTCTACCCAAATTTTTCCCCCCATTAATCCCACTAAACTCTTACTAATTACTAACCCTAAACCCGTGCCACCATATTTGCGACTAATAGAAGCATCAGCTTGGTTAAAAGGTTGAAATAATTTTTGTAAATTATCACCATTAATACCAATGCCAGTATCTTTAATGGTAATAATGATTTCATATTCTGAAAATTCTTGATTATTCCGAATAATTTGACTATTTACTGAAAGATAAACTCCACCATATTCAGTAAATTTAATGGCATTACCTACAAGATTAAGTAAGATTTGACGTAAACGTGAACTATCTCCTAACAGATAAACCGGAATATTATCATTAATTGAATATTGAAGGTTAATATTTTTCTTATTTGCTTGTGTAGACAAAAGATTACAAACTGATTTAATGATATCTGTTAATTTAAAAGGATGTTGTTCTAATTGCAAATTTCCTGATTCAATTTTAGAGAAGTCAAGAATATCATTAATAATAGTTAACAGCGCATCACCACTATCTCGAATAGTATCAACTAAATCTCTTTGTTCTTCTGAAAGATTCATCATAGCTAGGTGTTGAGTCAAACCAATTACACCATTCATGGGAGTGCGAATTTCATAACTCATATTTGCAAGAAACTCACTTTTGGCTTTAGTTGCAGATGCAAGTTCGACATTAGAAATAGACAATTGTTCATTGGTTGCTTTCAATTTTCCTTCAATAATTTCTCTTTTTACTAACTCCTCTTGCAGAGTTTTGGTATTTTCCTGAATTTTACTGGCCATGTGATCAAATGCAATGGAGATTTGGGTAAGTTCATCTGATCCTGATAGTTGAGTTCTAATATTAAGATCACCTTCAGCTAAACTATGACTAGCTGCAACTAACTGAGAAACTCGCCGAGTTAGAGTTAATTCAAAGAAAAACCACAACCCTACACAAAATATACTTAATGAACCATTAAATATTAAAGATCGCCTTAAAGCATCATTAAAAGACTGTTTTTTAGCATTAGTAAGATCATATTCAAAAAACAAAATTCCTACTCTAGAAGGGCGTATTTCGTTGGGCAAAGTTTGTAAAAGAATAGGATAAATTGCTATGATCTTTTGTTTATCTTGAGACAGTATGACATTTCCTGAAAGGTTTGCTCGTGCATTAGTTAAATCATCCGTGTAAGCAGCAGCAATGGTTTTATTAATGGGAGTATCTCTGAATTCATAACGGTTTGATAGGTGAACAATATTTTCATCATCAATTACCATAACTAAATTTAAGTTTGGGTCACTGCCAAGTTGACTAATAATAGTAATTTCTGCATCTTCAATATCTGATCTCCGATATAAATAATCTAAAATTCTGGCTGTTTGTCCTGCGGAAATTTGCACATAATTTTTACTAGTTATTTAGGTTTTGTGATATGCTTCATTAATTTCTTGATTAAAAGATGTTATTCCCAATAAGCTACCGCACAAGATCAAAATTGCCGGAATTGAAAATCTTAAGGGTAGGGGAAAACTTTTCATCAGGATTTTCCACTTTACAATTTAGCATTTTTAATAAATCGATCATCGAGTAAGGTTGCAGGATCAATTGCTTTTGGTAACAAGTTTTTTTCTACCATTAGTTGTACAAGTTTTCTCATACTATTTACTAATGTAGGATCACTTTTATCAAGTAATTTTTGATTTTCTTGTAAGTTAGGCTGACTTAATCCTTGAAAGGCATTCAAAATTTCTGCTGGGGTTATTTGGGTACGTTTAGCCATGCGATTAGCAGCATCTTGAGGATTTTTTTCAAAATAATCTAAGGCGCGAAATCTGCCATTGACTAATGATTGTATGCTGTCAGAATGATTGTTGATAGCTTCTGTACTCACTGCCAGAACATCTACAATTTCTCCAGGAATTTGGCTACTATCAAATAATAATTTTGCTCCGGCTGCTAATAATTTAATTCTCGCTGGGCCAAAGGTAACAACAGCATCTACTTTGCCTTGTTTATAAGCTCGTTCATGTTCAGTCAATTCTAAAGAAACAATCTCAATATCTTTCACAGACATTCCATTTTTTTCCAGCGCACGACCTATAAAAAAAGCTCCTAAAGCGGTTGATTCTACACCTACACGCTTTCCTTTTAAGGCTTTTATATTAGCAATTTCGGGTTTGCCTAAAATTACATCTCCCCCATGAGAAACATCCATAATAGTAATAATTTTCAGATTTTCTTGGGTTGCTGCTATGGATAAAGCTTGGTCAATTGATAATCCTGCTCCTTCAATTTCATGATTACGATAAGCTCTGACTTCTTCTGTTCCTGAAGGATAATCTACTAATTTAATGGGTTTTTTGTCATAAAAACCAAGATCACGGGCTAAATATAGGGTTTCATAGCCTGTCCATAGATTCGTACCAATGCGTAATGGTGATGATGGTGCGGTGGTACAATTTGTGAGAGCGATCGCTATAACACCAGCAACTATAGTTACAATTAGATATTTCACGAATTTAAACCACAACATCTGTCAACCTCTCTTTGTGCATATTGTTTAACAATTTATACTTTCAGAATCTGAAATTTGACCCGTTAAATTTTTTTATAGGATGGGTTTCTAGTCCGTTTGAGTTTAAAAGGTTGTTGGAAAAGTATTGTATGAAACTCATCCTCAGAGGATATTTGAAAAGTTTTAGGTTATGATTTTAGGCACTTATAGATATCCCACAATGCGCTCTTAAAAAGGGGAATTTAAGGGAATCTAAAAATATTTGATACACCATGATAGACTTTTCAAACACCCTCTAAAAAACCAACTCCCCTTTTCCTCCTTCCCTAGAAGGCAATGAGGGTTTCAAAGTCTCAAATCTTCGATTTTTCTAGTTTTTGATTTTATTCAACAAGCCTAATTGAATATTTTTTTAGCTCCTGATTAATTACTTGTCCCAAAAACGAAAGTTGAAAGTTGCTGAACCACGGCGAAAACGACGAGTAGGTTGTCTTTTACGTCTTTTTGTACTTCTTTCTCCTGGTTCTTCTAGATTATGTTCTGGTATTTCTTGTGATAATTGTGTTTGTAAGGTTTCTTGAGAGCGCCACCAAGAAATAATCCAACCGCCACCTAGACCAGCAATACCACCAAACAAAATACTCAGAGGTGCTGAATAACCTAAAAATAGACAACCGAGCATAAATACCAACCAATATTTTAATCCTGCATCAATACCATCATTAGGTGCTACGATAGTAGAATCTGGGTTATTTTCATTGGCATTTGTGATTACTCCTAAACTCACACCACTCATCACGCCGACAAATAGACTGAGGGGAAATGAAGCCCCAGCAACTCTGGCAATAATGAATAAGAATAACCCAAATAAAAGTTGAGAAAGAAAGTTAGGAGAAGAAGATAAAATATCACCGAGAAGATTGTTTTTTGATGCCATAGGATTGGGAATTAAAAATTAATAATTAAAAATTAAAAAGGCAAATCCTTTTTATAGTCTAGAGATTTATCTCGTTGCCAGTCTGAGACTGGAAATGCTATCTAGAGGCTCTGCCTCCACTATTATTAAAGGCAGAGCGTTGAGAATTCATTCCCATAGAGAGCATGGGAACGAGAAAACAAAACACAATCAAGAAGTTTTTGAGGTATTTTCACATTGTAACGATTTAGCATGACTAAACCCTGATTTATCTCTTTATCTCGTTGCCAGTCTCGGACTGGGAATGCTATCTAGAGCTTCTACCTCTACTATTATTCAAGGCAGAGCGTTGAGAATTTATTCCCATACAGAATATGGGAACGAGAAACGAGAGAATTTTTAATTACAATTAAATCAATTCTGATAATTGTGCCTCTAGTGGTTCAGTTGTATCTACAACTGTTATATAAGGTTGTTCTTGATCTGTAAATGGTTCAAATTGCTTGATTTGGGATGCTAATAAATCAGGAGTAGCATCAGCAATATCACCAGTCCGTTGTAGTAGTCGTTGTGTTAGAACTTCTACGGGCGCGGAACAATTAATAATCTGTATGGGTAATTGATGCTGGGTGGCTTGAGAAATAGCTGCGGATCGTAAATCTTGACGATCATATTTAGCATCCAAAATCACAGACCAACCTTGATTAGCCAGTATAATTCCTAATGTCAACAATCGGCTATAGGTTTTTTGGGTCATTTCCGGTGTATAGATTTCATCCCCACCTCTTTCTAAAAGGGGAATTCCCGCTAAATGCTTACGCACAGCATCGGAACGGAGATGAACAGCATTGAGTTTTCGGGCTAAATGTTTAGCTGTGGTACTTTTGCCAGCACCAGACAACCCGGACATCAAAATTACTTTTCCCTGTTGGGGTTTGGTATATTCCCAGGCTTGATGATAGTATGCGGCTGCTGTTTTTGCAGATTCTTCCTTTACCGCATCTGGGATATTAGGATCATCTAATAAAAAGGAACTTACCTTAGCCCGTACATAGGCTTGACGGCTTAAATATAAAGATAATACCTGTAAACCTTCCCAATCTCCTGTTTGCTCTAGATAGGCATTTAAAAAGGCATTTCCTAAATCTTTTCTACCTCTGGCTTCAATATCCATAACGGTGAATGCCACATCATACATGACATCAACAAAGCGGAAAGGCTCGTTAAATTCTATGCAGTCAAATAGCATGATTTTATCATGCCATAGAGCAATATTTCGCAGGTGTAAATCGCCGTGACACTCACAAATATAGTTATTGTCAATTCTGCTTTTAAATAATTCTGGATGTTGAACAAAGAAATTATCGGTATATTGTTTTGTTTCTGCAAACTGTTCTTTGGTTTGGGGTCCACCAATATAGTTTTGTGCTTGTTGATAATTCTCATCAATGGCTAACCGCACTTGAGAGACTTCTCCAAAACTGCGAATATAATCATTTGTAACTGATTCAGCATGATATTGAGCTACAACTCGTCCCAATTCTTCCAAGTAGCTTTCCTGTAAGTTCCCACTGGCAAAAAGTTCACTAAATAGGGTTTCTTGGGGAAATTGACGCATCTTAACCGCATATTCTACAGCGTCGCCTGTACCTGCTAAATGGTATTGTTCACCTGTTAAAGTTATGGGGACAACTTCTAAATATAATTCACCTGCACCTCTTTGATTTAAGCGCAGTTCTTCGTAACAAAAATGTTGTCGTTTTTCTAGGGTGGAAAAGTCTAAAAAACCAAAGTTGACTGGTTTTTTCAGTTTGTAAGCGTATTCTCCTGTTAACAGGACGTAAGAAACGTGAGTTTGAATGAGTTGAATGGGTTCTGTTACGGGATGAGGATAAAATCCTGGTTGTAACATTTGTTGAATGAAGGTGGGAAGGTTTGTTTCTGTCATTGGTTGGTTGTCAGTTATCAGTTGTTCGTTGTTATTGGAAAGGGGATGTTGATACTCTTAGCTGTTGGCTTTTTTCACAAAAAAAACCAGGGCTAACCCTGGTTCTCTTAGTTATTATTACCTGAATGTTAGGCTTTATTACCAGCAAAAAAACTGAGGTGGTAAGGTGTACCTTTGGCTGGGTGAATTTGCACTTCACGGATGACGGTTGTACCGGTCCACTCTAATTCAGGAATGCTGAGTTCTACTTCGGTTTTGTTAGGTGCAGCTTGTTTGAGTAAGCGTTCTACAACTTTAGCGTCAAGAACTAGAGAAATTGATTCCAGGCCATTGTGTCCATATAAATTGGCAGGAATTAAGCCAGAACGACGTAATGCTTTGGGTTTGCTACCTTCTGGACGTTTTTGAGATTCTACTGCGATCGCCATACTATTTTTAAGTGTGAGTTGTGAGTTGTGAGTAGGGGTTTAGCAGTGCTAAACCCTGTTGTTTATTCTTAGTCACTGACTAAACAGGCATCCCGTTGGGGTGCAACAGTGCGCGTTTGGGTCCATGAATAGGGTCTTCTACAATGATAGTTTGATCACGACTTGCTCCCAAGGAAACAATTGCGATCGGGACTTTCATTAGTTCAGCTAAGAATTTGAGATAGTCCAATGCTTGCTGTGGCAACTCTTCTAAGGTACGACAATGACTGGTGGGGACTTTCCAACCAGGGACGGTTTTGTAAATGGGACGACAACGGGCAAATTGACGAGCGCTGGTGGGGAAGTGTTCACAGCGTTGGCCATCAATTTCATAGGCCACACAAACTTGGATTTCTTCTAGTTCGTCGAGGACATCTAGTTTAGTAATCGCCATACAGTCCATACCATTGATGCGGACTGCATAACGGCCAATGACGGCATCAAACCAACCACAACGGCGTTTTCTGCCTGTGGTTGTTCCAAATTCCGCACCGCGATCGCCTAGTAAGTCACCAATTTCCCCATTTAATTCTGTAGGAAATGGACCTTCGCCAACTCTGGTAGTGTATGCTTTGGATACGCCAATGACCCGATCTATCATTGTTGGCCCTATACCAGTACCCACGCAAGCCCCTCCAGCAACAGGATTAGAAGAGGTGACATAGGGGTATGTCCCGTGATCTAAGTCCAGTAGTGTTCCCTGTGCGCCTTCAAACAAAATGTTACGTCGTTTTTGCACAGCATCATATATTTTTATTGATGTGTCCACCACAAAAGGACGCAATCTTTCTGCATAACCTAAATATTCCTCAATTACCACTTGGGGGTCAAGAGGCGGAATATCATACAGCTTTTCTAAAATTGTGTTTTTATAATTGATTGTCCATTCTAATTGCTTACGCAATCCTTGGGGATTCATCAAGTCTAACATTCTGATGCCGGTTCGTTCGGATTTATCGGCATAAGTAGGGCCAATCCCTCTACCGGTTGTTCCAATTTTATGATTTCCTCGTCGTTCTTCTGATGCCTGATCAATTAACCGGTGGTAAGGCATAGTAACGTGAGCCGTCTCTGAAATCAACAGATTGTCCGTAGAAATATTTAATTGTTCAAGTTGGTCGAGTTCTTTTATCAAAACCTGTGGATCTATAACTGTTCCACAGCCGATAACACACTCGGTATCTGGATACAATATACCAGAGGGAATTAAGTGCAGTTTAAATGTCTGACCTTGGACTACTATTGTATGTCCAGCATTGACTCCCCCCTGGTAACGCACCACCACATCTGCGGAGCGGCTGAGTAAGTCAGTTATTTTACCTTTTCCTTCATCGCCCCATTGAGAGCCTATGACAATGACGTTAGCCAAGAGATTATATTAAAGGGTAAAGTTTCCACAAAGATCAATTATTAACAGATTTTTCAGCTTTTGTCAATAAATTGGGCATGAGTCATTTGCTAGTCGAGGAAATTCTTATCTTCTGTATGATGATCAACAGGACTTACGCAACTAGAACATTGGTAGGGTGCGTCAGACTGCATAAATCCTGCAAATGAACAGATTCTTGATATCTGACGCACCCTACAACAGATTTTTAGTGTGACACTTGCGTAAGTCCTAATCAAGAACCATTATCAGTATCAATCTGCATCAAATATTGCCATAGTTCAATTACTCTTAGCTGGTCTGTTTTTTAGTCAAGCTAAATTATGTCTAGAAATTGATCATGAATTGGATAAATTAGTTGCTTTAAACTAAGATTTTTTGGCTTATTTCTGTTATATTCGCGCCAAGTATTTTTACTTTCATTTTATCAGTAGCTTTATTACAGCAGATTGCAAATCCGTAAGGTACAAACTGAACAACTAAAACCCAAGTACCAATGGTGTTTTACTTACTGCATCCTGCCTCCTGCCTTTTGCCTTGTGCCTTCTGTTGTATCTGAATTGTTTTTTGAGATGATTATTAGCGATTAGTACGAATCACTACTGATAAGCCAGCAAAAAGAATGGTAAACAAGGTAAAGGACGATAATGTATGGCTAGACCAGGCACTAGCTTAGGCTTAACTTGATGATATTAAAAGTTTCCAGAGTTAAACCGGAAAATTATCAGAAGTTAGGTATGGTATTGCAAAGAAACAGGCTATGTCATGATAATGCCATGAACAAAACTATCCAAGTCCTACCGGATGTGTCAGCCCTAGTCAATCGGGCGCTAGAATTAATCCTGTCCACAGCAGAAACTGCTATTGGTGAACGGGGGCAATTTACTATTGCTTTATCTGGTGGTAGCACACCAAAACCATTGTATGAAGCCATAGCTAGTCAGAACTTACCCTGGGATAAAATTCATGTATTCTGGGGAGATGAGCGGTATGTTCCAGCTGATCATCCTGATAGTAATGAATTGATGGCCCGGCGTGCATGGTTAGATCGGGTAGCTATTCCAGCAGCAAATATTCATGCTATACCGACTTTAGCTGCTAATCCAGAAGTGGATGCAGCTAAGTATAACCAGCATCTACAAACATTTTTCAAGTCTACATCTGGAGAGTTTCCCCCATTAGATGTAGTTTTACTAGGAATGGGTGATGATGCCCATACAGCATCTTTGTTTCCCCACACGGCGGCTCTTAAGGTGTGCGATCGCCTAATTACTGTGGGTAATAAAGATGATAACCTCCGCATCACCTTTACCTACCCATTTATTAATGCGGCGCGAAATGTGATTTTTCTGGTTGCAGGTACTAACAAAAGACCAGCTTTAGCACAAATTTTTGCACCAGTAGCTGATGATTTCACCTATCCATCTCGGTTAATTAAACCCCAGGGCAATCTTTACTGGTTGCTAGATGCAGCCGCCGGTTTAGAACTCAAACCCTAATTATGATTCTTGAGATTTACATGATTGAGAGGATTAACTTGTTCTCAATCTAAGTAATTGTCAGCATCGGAAAAAAGCTCAAGTTATAGCAATAGACAAGGCGGTTAGGACATTCAGCAGAACTAAAACTTAGACACTGAAAGACTTCTAGCTCTGTCACCTGCTATACATCTGTACTTATGCTGTCATATTTTTACAACGACCTTCACTAAGGCTTAAATCCATGATCGTCTGCCCTAATTGCAATCATCCCAACCCAGACGGCGCTGTTCAATGTGAAGCTTGCTATACGCCGTTACCAGCTACAGCTAAATGTCCTAACTGTGGGGCAACCGTACAATCTGATGCCGCTTTCTGTGGCCAGTGTGGCTATAATCTTCATTTTCACGCTAATGCGGTAGCAGCAACTACAGCCGCCCCCACCATTGCGCCTAATCCTGTGCAACCAGTGGTCTTGGTAACTCCTGATCCCATCATGGAACTGTTAAAGCCAGATGCTTTAGGAATTGCGACACCTGACCTCCCACCAACAGCTATTATTCCCCCACCCACACCACCAGCAGTAGTACAGGAACAAGCTGTTTATGTTCCTCCTATGCCTACACCTGTAACATCAGAACCAGAGGTTTATATTCCTACTGCACCTGTACCTGTGGTTCAGGAAGAAGCAGTTTATGTTCCTTCCCCTCTACCTCCAGCACCAGCACCAGTACCAGTACCAGCAGCAGAAGTTTACATTCCTGCTACACTGACACCTCCACCAGTAGCACCAGAACCAGAAATTTATATTCCCGAACCACTGACACCTCCTCCCGCACCTGTGGTTCAAGAAGAGGAAGTTTATATTCCTCCTGCGTATGTACCGCAGATCGATCCAATGACCATTCCTGAACCACCAAAACCCCCTGCACCTGCCAATGTTTCTAAAACCCAATTACAGCAGGTAGTAGCTCGGTTATTTCATGTTCAAGCTAGTCAGGAAATCGAATTACCACAAAATCTATCGGTGATTCATATTGGTAAACATAATGATCGCATTCCCCCTGATATAGATGTTTCTGGATTTCCTAATTCTGAGATTGTGTCTCGGATTCATGCAGATATTCGCATTGAAGGTGATTCTTGTTATATTGAAGATGTGGGTAGTTCCAATGGTACTTACATCAATAACTTACCTCTATTACCAGGAAACAGACACCGCCTCCGCCCAGGCGATCGCATCAGCTTAGGTAAGGGCGATTTAGTCACTTTCTTGTTCCAACTCTCATAATTGCCAATTAGGAATTTGACAACCTCTTACAAATAGTTAATATCTGAGAGGATGTTTCAAAAGTTTTAGGTTGTGATTTTAGGCACTTTACAGATATCCCCTAATGCCCCTTAGCAATGAAGGAACTAGAGTCAAAGTCCCACTTTTTAAGGAGGATTTAGGGGAATCTAAAAATATTTGATACACCATGAAAGACTTTTCAAACACCCTCTGAGGGCGGAGTTTACCCGCCTTTTTTTTGCTCAAGACTCAACATCTGAAAAATTCTGGGTATTACAACGATTCATCGCCTTTTCTACCCCTTGTTTAAAACTAAATTCTACACAGTCAATCATAAAGTCTAAAACTTGGGACATGACTTTATTTTCAGTCGCCGAAAATCGTCCTAGAACATGAGATACAGTCTGGGAATTATCCCCATCTATTGCACCTTTGGGTTTACCAATCCCAATTCTTAATCTAGGGAAGTTTTGGCTATTCAGGTGGGAAATAATACTTTTCATCCCGTTATGTCCACCCGCAGAACCAGATAAACGCAAACGAGTTTTTCCCAAGGGTAAATCCAAATCATCGTAAATAACTAATACTGATTCTGGAGGTAACTTATACCAACTGGTTACAGCTTGTACGGCTTGCCCCGAACGATTCATATAAGTTAAGGGCTTAAGTAAGCGAACTTTACCGCTACCAGGTGCAGTACCTTCCCCAAACTCGGCTTGAAATTTGCGATTTTCAGCTAGAGAAATTTGCCAAGCACGAGCGAGAGTATCTATAGCTGCAAAGCCAATATTATGACGAGTTTGATCATATTTCGGTTCTGGGTTTCCTAGTCCCACAATTAGTTGGGGAATTACCAAAGCCTTCGGTTTTACTTCTTCATCCTTCATCCTTGTGTATTTTCCTGCTGGTTTTTTCCAGCTTCAATGTGTTTTGTTTCTAATTCGGCGGTGGTTTGGACAGTTTCTTTTATCTGTTCAGCTTCTCGTTTGAACTCATTTTGAAATTCGTTAGAAGCGTCTTGAAAACTGCGAATGGTTTTCCCTAAACTACGGCCAATTTCTGGTAATTTCTTGGGTCCAAATATTAATAATGCCACTACCATAATTACAGCCATTTCTGGTAAGCCAATACCAAATATATTCATTTTGCTCTCCTGTAAAGAAAAAACCCGGACAAGCCGGGTAGAAGCTAATTTTCATGTTAGCGCTATCGCTAAATAGGTATTAGCCACCTAAACTGCGCCAATCAACAAGCACATCCTGAATTAACAGAGACTTGTTATAAACTTGGAGGATAATTAACAGAAATACCAGAAATAAACCCATAAAAGCACCCATTAAAGGTGTTGTTCCCCAACCTGGAGAGACTTTACCATACTCAGCATTTAAGGGTCTGAGAATATCTCCCAACCTAGTCCGTTGTGCCATAGTTCACCTAAGATCAGTTGCCAAAGCTTTTTTTAATTTTCTTAGACATTCCTCAGCCTGAATAGACTGGGGATTCTTGGATTGTATTTATCTGTGTTAGGTTAACCTACTTACAGATTTAACACTTTGTGCTTATTCGTGATTACGAGTAAGCACCCAAGCTTGATATCCATGAGGGGATAAATTCCCGTTTGTCTCACGGTACGCGGATTACTCCAAAAGCTTTTCTTAAATTATCGCAGTTTGTGATATTTGTTGAGCTATATTCATGAAGGTTTTCGCTACATTTACAAAACTACATCATTTCTGGGCTGCTCATGGAGCAATATTACCTGATGGTTTCAGGAATATTCCCTCTCACTTAAACATAATCAAACTCAGACAGCTAGAGACTTTCACCTATACCAACTGTCACCTGTTCCCTGTCACCTCTCACCTCCTATCGTTACTGATCTGATATTTAAATTAAATTTTGTAATATTCTATAAATATAACTCTCATAATATGTATCTAAATTTATGGAATTTGAACCCGCTACAGTGCTAGGAATTTCTTTTTGCGCCGCACTTGTTGCTGTTACTGGTATGGCAATTTACACATCTTTTGGACCCCCAAGCCAAGAATTAGATGATCCTTTTGATGATCACGATGATTAATCTATTTGATTATTAGCAGTTTTCGGTGGGCATTGCCCACCCTACTCAAGAACTTTCAAACCTCTTTCCTGTATAGATATCTCTCTAAAATACACAATTCGCCGCAGTTATTAGCTTTAAGACTTAACAAAATCACTCACAGAGATAGAAGATAAAAGGAAAGAAGCAGCTTTTTTGGCTATATGTTCAGAAAGTTGAACTTGCTTAATAGTGACTAAACTTTCATTAACAAAGGAATCTCTCACTAAAGCTTTTTCTCCACTGTTAAAAGAAGTTTCATAAAATATTTCTTTAATTCCAGCGGAGATAATTAACTTTAAACAAGATAAACAGGGTTCTAACGTTACGTATATACTTGATCCATCTGTAGATATACCATACTTTGCCGCTTGGGCGATCGCATTTGCTTCCGCGTGTACAGCCCTTGATGGTAGTGTTTTACTGGCATCACAGCTACTTAAACCTGGATAGCAGTATCCTTGGGTTGTACAATGAGCCGAGCCTGACGGTGAACCATTATAACCTGTGGCTACGACTTGCTTATTTTTAACAATTACAGCACCCACTGGAAAAGCAAGACAAGTTGAGCGAGTTGCAGCTAATTTAGCCAACATTAGGAAATATTCATCCCATGTTGGTCTTTGATTGTATTCTTCAGATGAAAAAATATCTTGCATGGTGTTTCAATTTTAAACTTTACTATACAGCTTTACTGGCAACTAAAATATTAGATGCTATTGTTTCCACTTTAATAAAACATTTTTTAACTGATTTAAAGCATCTTCATAGTCATTAAACTGAATTTCAGCAATCACACTGGGAATACCGCGTGGAAATCTTGATATCCGCTTACCTGCTTCGTACAGAAGAATGATAGGAATTTTGCTGTTTTCTGCATAAGCTAATTCCATTCCTACACCGAAAGAAAGCGAACCAAGATAAGCAATAACTAAGTCTGATATGCTCACTTGATGTTTATCTTGCTCGAAAACTTCACGAGGAGTAATATCAGGATTATTCACTGGGTCAGTATGTAAATGAGGTACATAAGCTTGAAGACCAACTTCTTCACAAACCAAACCTATTTTTTCATATAGTGCTTTAGTTTCTATTGGATTTTCTACGTCAGTTAAAGCCCCAGATACATATACTTTGTACATTTTTATTAATCACCTTACATTATAACTTATGCTTATCTTCGATGTTGAATAAACAATTTTTAGTTTCATTACAAAAATATGAAAATGAAATATAAATATCTTTATTTATAAAAATATAATGTAGTTATCTATTTGATCCAGGAGAGACCGTTTTATTTGGATTTGTTTGTCTCTGAGGATTAGTATCTGTTTTTGGATTTAGATTAGACGAATCAGAGGATTTGAACAAAGCAACTAATGAAATAATAACTCCCAATGTGCCTGCTATCGATCCTATTGCTGACCAACGAGTTTGTTGATCTGAACCTAGAAAACCTAGCAATGTATCTTTCACACCTTTTTTAAGTTTTTTATACTCATCTGATTCAACCATGAGTTTTCTCAGTAAATCTGAATCACGCTTCATCCAAGTATTTTGTTTTTGGGCAAAATAGTCGTTTATTTCTTGGGCGTTAGGTCTTGCAATAAGTACATCAAGTCTTGCATCACTTGAGCGATGGGTAACATTTTGGGACTTGGAACTTAATTTTTCAATAGCTAAATGGGCAATTGGATTTTCAACGTCTCTGACATTAATTCGGACTTCTTTGTCTGAAAGATTATGAAGGGCTATACAAAGAACACCTGACCAAGTAGGATTTACTCTTGTGCCAATGTGTCCTAAACCTTCCGATACTAGCTTAACCACAGAATAAAGTGGTCCTCGAAATTGATTACTGAGTTCGACTGCCTCATCAGTCCAAACTAGGGCAGTATCTCTTGGTGGAATGTGGAAAAACTTCTGTTTTTGGCTGGGATTATCTGGATTTGATTCCGTTTCAATAGGCAAGCGTTGCTGTAATCCAATTGCATAAGCATATTCACTAGCTGTTAAACATAATTCACAAGCCTTAATACTACCTGGTTTAAGAGGATGAAAAAGTATACCTTTACCAAGCTCCCTAATAATATCTTGATAACTCAAAACAGACATGAAATACTCCCTGAGCTTTAGAAACCATTAGAATTTTCTACAACCATTTCTAAAATGGTTGTTTGTTAACGGTTATTGATCTTGAATATATGGCTTGTCAATTTTAATACAGGTTGCTGCTTTTTGCAATTCTATACCTAAATATCCTGCATGATCTGGACGTATTGCAGGTAAAGCAGCACAAATTGCTTTGATCAATTTCAAAGGATTTTTACCAGAGTAGCAACCGACAATTTCTCCACTACCAGGAGTTGTATGTGTGACAATGATTTTTTCTTCCGCTATTTCGATTAAAAAATTACCTGCGGGATCATAGTAACCTGGTTTTTTTGCAATTGCAGTATATTGTTCTTTAATCAGTTGTTCAGCATTGCTCCAAGTATCATCATATATATGAGCCGACTGACTCAGAGTTATCAATGGTCCCAGCTTCAAATTATATTGAGAACGTTGACAAATCTCATTTCTAATATGTTTTTGCAAAGACCTTAATCCCATTGCATTAGCAGGCCAAGCTGCAAACATATCATTACTTCTGAAAATGGCAGTTAGTGATAATTCATTATCAACTACTCTTAACCAAATATGATTCAGACAAGGACTACCACCTTTTTCATGATCTTTCACATCCCATAAAGTCATGACCGCACTAGCAGCATCAATTTCTCCAATTAATTTTTCAATTACTTGTTCAATTTGATCCCGTCCAAACCACGAACGTAAACGTTTCCCATAGGTGTATTTTACTCCTTCTCGATTGGGTGCATCATCTAAAATTTGGGAAATATATTCTTCTAAAAAGCTTCTGTCTATTGGTAAATAATTGGGTTCAGGAAAATAGAAATCATCCGGTTCATCGGTGACAACTGCCATTAAATCTATCAATTCTTGCCATTTACCATCATAACCAGTTGGTCTAATTGTACCTGTGGTTTTAATTCTGTGAATGATTTTTACCCAAGTTTCAGCGATGGTTTTACCTTCTATTCTGTGTCCATAGCGTGTTCCTGGTAAAACTGTTGGTTCAACTGTAGTCATGGGAAATTCTACAGGTATTCCCCAAGGTGGAAGAGTTTCTTTTTGGGCGTAATATTTAATTTTCTCAATAGCATCAAAAATTGATTTTGCGTCTTGAATTTCTACGGAATGGCGTAATTTTTCTAAGGTATTTATATCAATATCAATATCAATATAACCAGAAATAGGAGAACGAATTACCCAAGATTTTCGTCCAGTATCGCTAATACTTTCTTCTACACCATGACGGAAAAAATCGCCTAAGCATTGACAAGCACCTGCATTTTGATCTTCTTTGGTGGCGTTGAGAATGACTAAGTAGCGAACATGAGGATTGAGTAATAAATTACGAATTAGTAAATTTATACCTCTAGTCGGTGAGTATAGTTGGCCAATTACAGCATACTCATCAGGTTGGAGGTGTTTGGCTACAGCTTGTTTCACCATCCATCCGGTAATGACTGCGGTTTGTCCACTACCATAAATTAGCTGGTTGGGTTTGTGCTTTGCTGTGTAATAAAATTGGGTAAGTTGCCCCATCTGTGTATTATTGTTGGCTACAAATCAAGAGTCAGAATTATATCATTAGAATCTCAAGTTACAGATTTTTAAAGTTACAAAAATTAATTATTAATTACAAATATTTACAGTATTTATATCTTAATACCTTCTAAATCAGAGTCAACATTCTCTACTCTACAATAGGATGAGAGCAATTAGCTTTTATTTTGGCTATAAGATGATGGTACAAGATATGAGTTAAAAAAATATTGATATGATTTAATCTGTACACATCAAAGCATAAGAAAATAGTATGGAAGATTTAGATAATAATTAAATATTGATTATGCTATTAATCGCTATAATATTTGTTTTCATGATTAAATAGACAAAGCCCTATATAAACTTTTGTTGTCACTACTATCTTCCTGCTTCCTATTTAACATCTTGGAATTTTGGGGAATAAAAATTATGGAATTTAAAATTAGAAATTGGTTATCTGATCAGAGTATTAAAAATTTAATTATTCTGAATTTATTCATGACTACTATTTATATAATAGCTGTGAAAATTAGCGTTGAATTCATATCTTTACCTGGAGGAACTTCATCTGTATGGTTGCCGTCTGCGATTACATTAGCCTTAGTTATTAAACAAGGTATTAGAGTATTCCCAGGAATTATTTTAGGTTCTATACTGGGTATATCTCAATCATTATTAGAGCTTACACCTTCTTTATCAAATTTCAACTTTATTTTTTTAAATATAGTTTGTGCTATAGCTAATTGTATCCAACCATTAATTAGTAAATATATACTTGAAGAATTAGCAGATGATAAAAATCTTTTTAATCATGTTCATACGGTTTTTATATTTATATTTGCTGCTATTTTTTCACCAACAATATCAGCCACGATGGGAATTACTGCCCATTGTTTAAGTCATGTAATTCCTTGGAATAATTATGTTATTTCTTGGTTAATATGGTGGTCAGCTAGTGCCTTAGCTCATCTGATATTTACACCATTTCTGTTATTACTGTTTAGTAAAAATCAACAACAATTTCACCATCGTCAATCCGAAATAATATTAATATTTATTTTAGCTATAATTATTTTTTGGGCTGCTTTTATCAATAAATATAGTTTGGAATATATATTTTTACCTCTGTTAATATGGTCAGTATTTCGGTTAGATAATTTTATTTCTAGTTTGTTAGTAAGTTTAGTTGCTATTGTTGCCACTGGAAATAATTATGGGAATTTTGTTAAAAGTAAACCTTATGAGTCTTTGATAATTTTACAATCATTTATAGGTGTTTTTTCGATTACTTCTTTGATCCTTTCTGCTGTAGTTGATGAAAAACGAGTAGCCCAGTCATCTTTAAAGAAAACTTTAGGAACTTTAGAGTTACAAGTACAAGAAAGAACAGCAGCATTACAAGAAAGTGAAGCTCAACTAGATGCTTTCTTTTCTTCGGCTTCTATTGGTATGTGTATTGTGGATAATCAATTAAGATATCTCAGAGTTAACGAAGTTTTAGCTAATATCAATGGTACATCAGTTGCTAATCATTTAGGTAAAAGTTTACGAGAAATATTACCAAATATAGCTCCAAATATAGAACCTTTTTACCATAAAGTTTTATTGACAGGCAGACCTTTATTTAATCAAGAAACTACTGGTGTCATTCCTAGTGAACCAGATGTACAAAAAACTTGGTTAGTATCTTATTTTCCCATATTTGATCTTAATAATATTCCTTATCGAGTGGGGGTTGTGGTCATAGATATTAGCGATCGCAAAGAAATGGAATTAAAATTAGAACAACAAGCGCGTATAGATGGACTCACCCAAATTGCTAACCGTCGTTATTTTAATGAAATATTTCTGAATGAATGGCAGCGTTGTCTTCGTACTCAAGAACCACTATCTTTAATTTTATGTGATGTAGATTATTTCAAAGCTTACAATGATACCTATGGACATCCGATGGGTGATGAATGTTTAATTAAAATAGCGAAAACACTTTCTGCAAGCATTCATCGTTCTAGCGATTTAGTAGCACGTTATGGAGGAGAAGAATTTGTAATTTTACTTTCCAATACTAACCTAGAAGGTACATTATATATAGCTAATATAATTCGCTCAAAAATTCATGATTCAAATATTCCTCATCAGGGTTCAGCAATAAATAATCATGTGACTTTAAGTATGGGAATTTCTGTTGCTATTCCCACTCTATCTCAGGATGCTGATAAACTTTTACTCATGGCAGATCAGGCTTTATATCAGGCCAAACAAGAAGGACGAGATCGGATTATGATCAAAATTATGGGTAGTTGAAAATAAGGTTATGACGAATTTATCCAATTATTAGTATACATAAATCATAGAACAATCTATTTTAGTATAAAAAATATATGTGTTACTTTCTATTATTAGACCTTTTCAATTTGGTATTCTTATGAGAAGTTATACAAACTTTATCAAAAAAATTCCATATAAATACCCAGTATCACTAAAACTTCACTTCTCATTATCTCCTTTATCTCCTTGACTGCTATCCTCACCACTCAAGTAGTATCAGTAACTATTAGTGTACGCCTACGCACTAAAAAAAGAATGGTAGTTTCTGCTAATGCCTTAGCAAGTGAAGCTAGACTTTTAATATTAAAAAAAGTGAAAATTTGGTAGATGTAGCAGTAACCACAACCTTTGCTATTTCTGTAGTTGAACCATTTTCCGCAGTGGAGGTGAATGGCTGTAGGTGCGCCTGGTGGTAGCATAATTATTACCCAAGTATTGCAAGTAATTTTAAACATTTTAGAATATAAAATGGATGTAAGTGCTGCAATTTCTACTCCTCGCATACATCACCAGTGGCTACCTGATGAATTACGAGTGGAAGTATGGAGTTTAGATGCCTTAACCCTAGCAGATTTACGCCGTCGGGGATACAAAATCAAGAAAACTGAACTATGGGGTAATAAAAATGCCATAGCCGTTACAGAAGATGATACTTTAGAAGCAGCAGCAGATCCTCGTGGTGAAGGTTTACCTAAAGGTTATTAAGCAATTAACAATTCAAAATTTAAAATTCAAATGGAACGTGCTATTTCAATACTAGGAATCTGCATTTTTATCGCCATTTCTTACGCCATTTCTGTTAACCGAAAAGCCATAAAATGGGGTACAGTTGCTTGGGGATTAGGATTAGAATTTATTTTAGCTTTAGTCATTCTCAAAACTTCTTGGGGGTTAAATTTATTTAAATCCTTAGGAAATATTGTTGGTAATTTTTTAGCTTTTTCTGATGTTGGGGCAAAATTCGTCTTTGGTGAAAACTTCAAAGATCATCTTTTCGCCTTTCAAATTCTGCCCACAATTATCTTTTTCTCATCCTTTATTAGCATTCTCTACCACTATAGAATTTTACAAAAAGTAGTCAATTCTCTAGCTTGGGTGATGATGAAAACCATGAAAACATCTGGTTCGGAATCTTTATCCTGTGCGGGGAATATTTTCTTAGGTCCAACGGAAGCAGCACTGATGGTTAAACCCTATGTAGCAGATATGACTCAATCTGAATTGCACGCTGTAATGACAGGTGGTTTTGCTACCATTGCGGGTGGAGTATTAGGTGCTTATTTATCTTTTGGCATTCCTCCAGAACATTTAATTGCTGCTTTTTTTATGACTTCTCCTGTTGCTTTAATAGTTTCAAAAATTATGTATCCAGAAACAGAAATATCAGCAACTACAGGAAAAGTTAATGTAGATATCAAAACTAATCATGTTAATGTCATTGATGCGGCAACTTCTGGGGCAATAGAAGGGGTGAAATTAGCCGTTAATGTAGGCGTAATCATCATTGCTTTTTTGAGTTTATCAGCTGCTGTCAATGCCTGTTTTGGTTGGGTGGGAACTGTGGTAGGATATCCCCAATTATCTCTAGAAGGGATATTATCTGTAATCATGTTTCCCGTGGCCTGGTTAATGGGTATACCTTGGTCAGACTGTGGACAAGTTGGGGCATTATTAGGAAAAAAAACAATTCTCAATGAATTTATCGCCTATTTAGATTTAGGGGAAATGATCAAAAAAGAAACCATTTCTCAAAGATCAATAATTATTAGCACCTATGCTTTGTGTAACTTTGCTAATATTGGTTCGATAGGAATTACTATTGGTGGGATGGCAGGAATAGCACCCAACCGTCAAAAAGACTTAGCAAGAATGGGTTTGAAAACCATGTTCGGCGGATTATTGGCAGGTTTTATTACTGCTAGTATTGCCGGTATATTAATTTAATCATCTATTTTCTTAGTAACTGATTGGTAAAAGATAATCATGGAAATTAGATTCATAACTTCTATCAAAACATCAATTAAATTTTTAATTTTCGGTATTTGTTTAACTAGCAGCAATGTTTTTGCTCAAACCTTACCTCTGACCTCGAACTTAATTGGTTTTGATACACCTGAAGGGCAGAAGTTGTTGATTTCTAGTCAAGCAAAGAATGATTTTTTCCCATTAAGTACACAATTTGTTACCCAAAATAATCAAGCATATTGTGGAGTTGCTAGTATGATTATGGTTCTCAATAGCTTAAGAATTAATGCGCCAGAAACACCACAATATAAACCATTTCGGGTGTTTACCCAAGATAACTTTTTTAGTAATGAGAAAACTAAGAATATAGTCAGTCCTGAAGTAGTTTCTCGTCAAGGTATGACCTTAGATGAATTAGGACGATTGTTAGAAAGTTATAATGTAAAAGTTAAGGTTTATCATGCTAGTGATACAAATTTAGCAGAATTTCGTAAGTTAGTCGCAGAGAATTTAAAAGAACCAAATAACTTTGTGATTATTAACTATTTACGCAAAGAAATCGGACAAGAAAGAGGCGGACATATTTCCCCTTTAGCAGCATATAATCAGTTAACAGATAGATTTTTAATTATGGATGTTTCCCGTTACAAATATCCACCAGTTTGGGTAAAAACAGCAGATTTATGGAAAGCTATAAATACAGTTGATAAAACAGCCAGTAAAACGCGGGGTTTTGTATTTGTGAGTCGGGAATGATTCTTGTCAGAATCAGGATGTGCAGGATTTAAGGATTTACAGGATGAGTAAACAATCTACTATAATTTCCTGATTTCTGGAATTAAATCACCTTTACATAATTTAAGAATAATTTTGATAAACGCCTTTAATTCAGGACATTGATTAATGGAAATGCTTAAATCTTGGTCTTTTAAGATAGCAGATCCATCACGAATTTTATTATAATCACGTTTTTTACCTAACTCAAAAATTTCTTTAATCCGATATGCCGGAAAATTACCATGATTTACCTGTTCAGGTGAACCTGGTGGTGTTGATTTATTATGTTCAGATAACTTTTGAATTCTTGACCAATAAGGTAATAACCAAGCTTCAAAATTATGCTGTGCTACCCACACCATTAGCACCTATCATGACTGTTAGAGGACGATCACGCATATCAACTTGTACATTAAACAAGCGACGATATCCTTCAATAGTTATCCTCTCAAATGAGTTCATAATCTAATTTTTACCAATAGTCATTAATCAAGACTATTTTAAAATTTTAATAGTTTTTATATGTTTTCTATGTAATAATTAAATCATATTCAAAATATTTGTGTTAAAAATAATGCTGGATTTTTAATAAATCTTTGCAAATTGATGTTTTTATGATCAACTGGTCTTATCTCTAGATACACCCAATTGCCAATTACTAGCTTTTTTGATCTCGTTAATTTTACCAGCCAATATAAATTTGATGGCAGTACGAGTATGTAAATATCCTTTAGCAAGATCATATCCTGGTTTAGCAATAACACCATCTTGACTGTAAGGGAGTCTGCTGATATTACCGCAAAAAATATGATTATTTCCTAAATTAACTGTGATAAAATTATCGTATAAATTCCCTTGAGAAACGGTAAATATGGCATAAATATTATGCTGACCTAACCAGGGTTTAACTATAATTTTATCAGGATGAATGTAATATTTTGTCGTTTTTATACTGGCAAATCCCCAATTTTCACAAGGAACTGTGGGTAATTGCTTGAAAAAATAAGATAAGAAAATAATAGCTACTAAGGTGAAGCTAAATAATATATAAAAGATTTGACTTTTTCTCACTGCTAAAATTAATAACTAATTTTTTTATAAGTAAGTTGGCGTTAAAAATTGTCCAGAAGGAAAAGGGGTTTTAGGCGTGTTTTCTTTTGTTTACACAGTTTGGTTTTATTTTCCTAACTTACTTAGTCTTGTTAATTTTACTAATTTGCTCAAAACAATAAAGTGTGTTGTCATACAAATACCCCCCATCAGAGTTGATGAACTTCAGCACTCATAATTAGCAATTAATTATCATTTTACCAGGAGTTAAACGAATTACTATGTTATTTTTACCTAGCTTTGGAGATATAGCGGTTATTGGGTGAGTAGAATACATAACCAGATGTCCAAAACTCTTCCCGGTTCTTCAAGAGGAGGCTTATCACTGTATATGATACAAGTGTATACCGCTATAATGCTGTTTATGTTTACACTTCTTAGGCTAAATTTAAGCAGATGAAAATGGTATTGGTCCTAAAGGTGTTGCTGATTTTGGGGATGAAAACAATTTTGCATATATTCAAAACTCTTTTAGAGACGTTCCATGGGACGTGTCTACACTCAAAAAACATCCCGCATTTATGCAACTACGTCCTAAAAATGAGATTGTGGTGGTTATTTCTGATATGTTGTGGCTTTATTTGGTCTATTATCATACTTTTACCAGTATCAGCAAATTCTATTAACAGTCTTAAACAACAACAGCAGCAAATTCAACAACAACGCCAGAATGTAATTCAGGAACAAAATCGGTTAACTAATTTACAGACGGAAGCGCAAAAACATCTGACTGGTTTAAATCAAAATTTACAGAAAACTAATACATACATTCACGATAGTGAATTTAGATTACAACAAGCTAATCAACGTCTTCAAGAATTAGAAACTAATTTAGAAAGTGCTGAACGTGATTATGAAAATCGGCAAGCTGCTACAATAGCGCGGTTACGATTTCTTCAGCGTTCTCCAACTTCTCAAGGTTGGGCGGTTTTATTAGAAAGTGAAAATATTAACGATTTTATTAGTCGTCGTTATCAGTTAAAGTTAGTTTATCAAGCAGATAAGCAAATTTTAGCCGAACTATCCCAACAAGCTAATTTATTAATTCAACAAAGAACAGAAGTTGCTGGACAAAAGAACCAAATTTCTTTAATTCGAGAACAATTACTTGCCCAAAAAGAAGATTATCAAAGTCAAGCTGAATTACAAACGGAATTAGTAGAGCGTTTAAATAGCGATCGCTTATCCTTAGAAGCTGCCCAAAATCAATTAGAAAAAGACTCCCAAAATCTCACTGTTTTAATTCAACAAAAAATCGCGGAACAAAAAGCGATAGAAGCTGCTAGAACAAAAATCGCTAGTAAAAATGTGATCATTCCTGGTACAGGTATCTTTGCATTTCCTAGCGATGCACCCACTAGCAGTCCCTTTGGTTGGCGCATACATCCCATTTTCGGTTATCGGCGGTTTCATGCGGGTTTGGACTTTGCAGCCAGCTATGGGAGTACAATCCGCGCTGCTGATTCTGGTACAGTTATTTTTGCTGGTTGGTATGGTGGCTATGGTAAAGCTCTAATTATCAGTCATGGTAAAGGAATTACCACCCTTTATGCACACACTAGCGAACTATTTGTGAGTGAAGGACAAACTGTACAAAAAGGACAAGCGATCGCCGCCGTCGGTTCTACAGGTTTCTCTACAGGCCCCCATCTCCATTTTGAAGTCCGCCGTGATGGTACACCCGTTGACCCCGCAAATTATTTGTAATTTAATGCTGACTAAATACCAAAAGTATGTTATACTATTGAATGTGTAAGGGCGCGTGGCTCAGTGGATAGAGCAACAGGTTCCGGTCCTGTGGGTCGGGGGTTCAAATCCCTCCGCGCTCGTTTTTTTTATTAGTCATATTATTTATCCCGTGTCAATAATTTTATTGCCATACTATAAGTATTGCAAAGCTTTTTTGCTGTCCTGCCTGTAATTATTAATACAAAGTAAAGATTCTGGCTTCTAGAATTCATTCCCATACAGAGTATGGAAACGAGAAGAAATCTGAACTAGATCAATTTTTTCTAAATTTTTGTTACAATTGATTAACTTTTTACCGCAAAATACCACTATGGCTTTATACGCAGAATTGCATCGGCATTTAGGTGGTTCGGTTGTACCGCGTGTACTATGGCGATATTTCCAACGTCATAATACTGAGTTAATTTCTCGCTTTGCTGAATATCCAGAATTTGAAGATTTTTATACCCGTCCCCGTAACACCTTAGATGAATATTTAGAACTGCACACCTTAGTTGAAAGTGTGCAAACTGTAGAAACCTTACCCTATTTTATTTACCGCTTATTGCGGGGTGCTTATATTTTCGAGAATTTGGCTTATTTAGAATTACGCTATACTCCCTATTTACGAACTCCTGAACATCTCAATCAAAACGAAAGAATTGATAAGATGGCGGAAATTGTGGAAATTGTGGGTAAAGCTAGTTGTTCTTTAGAATATCCCATTGTTACCAGTCAAATTCTGTGTATGCACTCCCGTTTACCGTTTGAGGTAAATAAGGCAATTATTGATTTAGCGGCGCAAAATAGAGAATATGTCTGTGCCATAGATGTGGCGGGCGGCGATCGCTATTATGCCGAACGCATGGAAGAATGGATCAGTTTATATAATTATGCCCATAGTTTAGGTATCAATACTACGGGGCATCTTTACGAAACCAAAGATGGTTGTTATCCAGAATTATTACCCTATTTAATGAGAATTGGTCACGGTATCCAAATTCCCATTTTATATCCTGAATTACTGCCAGAAATTGCCAGAAGAGGTCAATGTTTAGAAGTTTGTCCCACAACTTACTTAAAAACAGGAACTTTACAGGATGTTCGCCAACTTAAATTAGTTTTTGATCGTTGTTTTACTGCCGGAGTTGATATTGCCATTTGTACAGATAACGCTGGACTCCATAATATGCGTCTACCGTTTGAATATGAAAATCTTTTGACTTACGACATTATCAATTTTCAACAATTACAAGCTTGTCAGGATGCAGCTTTTCGCCATGCTTTTGCCTGGCCTCACAGTCAACGTCCAGCATCTTTGTTAACTGCATTGTTGAAGTAGGGAAGAGGTGACAGGTGACAGTGAAGAAGCTATAGGCAATAGGCAAGAATAAAAATATTCTCCCCTGCTCCTCCGCTCCCCTGCTCCCCTGCTCTCCCACCTCCCTGCCTCCTCTAAACTACCCCTTCTGTAGCGCCACCGATGGCTTTCCAGGCTTGTAAACCACCAGAAAGTTCTGCTACGGATGTAAAACCGAGGAATTGTAAGGTTCTTACCGCTTGTGCAGATTGGGTTTCATTGTCGCCGTAGATGTAGATTTGGCGTTCTCTGTGTAGGGATGTTTGGGCGCGAGATTCTAAATCTTCAAGGGGTATGGAGATTGCTCCTGTGATGCGGCTATGATTGTATGTTGAGCGATCGCGCACATCAATAATTGTAAAAGCAGGTTGACCCCAAAGGAGACTTGTTTTTAAGTCATTCACATCGGCCACTAAATTCATACTCATAAGCTTTTCTTTGCTGCTTGTCCTAATCCAAAATCTAGCAAATATCCTCTATTAATTTGTATTTCTTTAGAATGACAGCAGATTTTAAAAATTTATATTTTCAAGTCATAATATTGTAAGCTAATCTTCTATGAAGGGAGACAATTTTTAATTTTTAATTTGTAATTTTTAATTATTCATGATGACATCTACTATTCAAGCTTTACCAACAGAAGTTGTATATCTAATTACAGCAGGAGAAGTTATTGATTCTTTGGTGGCTGTTGTTAGAGAGTTGGTAGAAAATTCTCTAGATGCTGGGGCGACGCGCATTGTAGTTTCTTTATGGCCACAACAATGGCGAGTGCGTGTAGCTGATAATGGTTGCGGTATGAATTTGGATGATTTGCAACAAGCGGCAACTGCACACAGTACCAGTAAAATTCATTCCCGTGCAGATTTGTGGAAAATTAGTAGTTTGGGTTTTCGTGGTGAGGCGCTACATAGTTTAACAACTTTGGCAGATTTAGAAATTTTAAGTCGTCCTATGGAGGGAACAGAAGGATGGCGAGTATTGTACAATCATCAGGGAGAAGGGAGGCAAGTAGAGGTAGTTGCGATCGCACCAGGTACTGTAGTCACAGTTAATAATTTATTTGCTAATTGTGAGGCACGTCGTCAAGGTTTACCGCCTACAAATCAACAATTAAAAGCTGTACAAGGAATAATTCAACAAATAGCTTTATGTCATCCCCAGATTAATTATCAAGTTTGGCAAAATGACAAAGAATGGTTTACGATTTGTCCCGCAGAAACTGGCGGTCAACTAATTCCTCAAATTCTTTCCCAAGTCCGACCAAGTGATTTACATGAGGTGAATTTACCCATTCCCAATTTACCAAATTCAGCTTTAAATTTAGTGATCGGTTTACCCGATAGATGCCATCGTCATCGCCTGGACTGGGTGAAAGTGGCAATTAATGGCAGAATGATTAAATCACCAGAATTAGAGCAGACAATACTTTCAGCTTTTCATAAAACATTACCACGCGATCGCTATCCAGTTTGTTTTTTACATTTGACTATTACCCCTGAACAAATTAACTGGAATCGCAACCCAGCCAAAACAGAAATTTATTTACACCAAATGCCTTTTTGGCAAGAAAAAATTACCGAAGCTATTAATAAATCATTGCGAATTTCTGATCCAAATATTAAAGAATCTGTGCATACCACCAGAGTGAGTAATTTACTCAAAGTAGCAGAATCTAAAGGTGAATATAACTTTAATTCTCAAAAATCACCAAATACTGAAAATCAGGAAAATCAAAATTATTTAAAAGCAGTTGCCCAAGTTAGTAATACTTATATTGTCGCTGAACATTCTGGAGGAATGTGGTTAGTGGAACAACATATTGCTCACGAAAGAGTATTATATGAACAATTATGTGATCATTGGCAATTAATCGCCGTTGAACCACCCATTATTCTTTATCAATTATCACCAGCGCAGGTTGCCCAATTAGAACGAATTGGTGTAGATATAGAACCTTTTGGAGAGAAACTTTGGGCAGTACGGAATATACCAGCCATGTTAAAAGAACGAGAAGATTGTGCGGAGGCAATTTTAGAATTAAGTTGGGGAGGAGATTTACAAACTGCTCAAGTTGCGGTTGCTTGTCGCAGTGCAATTCGCAATGGTACAAAAATGACTTTACCAGAAATGCAAACATTATTAAACGATTGGCAACGTACTCGCAACCCCCGCACCTGTCCCCACGGTAGACCAATTTATTTATCTTTAGAAGAATCTACATTAGCGCGATTTTTCCGCCGTAATTGGGTCATTGGGAAAAGTCATGGAATTTGAAAACTTTATTAACCCAAGTAGGGGCGAAGCATTCGGGTGATAACCTATCACTGAAATCATTGATTTTCTGTCTGCTTCGCCCCTAAGATTCCTGAGGCGGTGTTCTAGTGCTTAACGGGTGACAAGGCGGTTGAAGATGAGATGCTGACAGGGGGACAAGAAGGAGAAAAAGCTTATGTAGTAAGAGATACAGAATGTGGGAGCAAAAAAAGATAAGTAATAAATAGTAAATATGAACTAACAGAGTAAAATGATAAGTGAAATATACCAGAAAGTGTTAGA
>JBJTUF010000058.1:0-22058 GCA_046080565.1 Cuspidothrix sp.
TTTTCTAACACTTTCTGGTATATTTCACTTATCATTTTACTCTGTTAGTTCATATTTACTATTTATTACTTATCTTTTTTTGCTCCCACATTCTGTATCTCTTACTACATAAGCTTTTTCTCCTTCTTGTCCCCCTGTCAGCGAATTGTCTTAATTGGTGATGCTGCCCATGGAATGCCCCCATTTATGGCTCAAGGCGCAAATCAAGGCTTAGAAGACGCATTTACAATTACCCACCTCATCACTAAAATTGCTCAAAATAATGATTGGGATAATTTAGCAGTTATTACTCAAGCTTTTGCAGAATATGAACAGTTACGTCGTCCATTTATGGAATATATCCAAACAGTAACATTATCTGGATTACCACACACATCACTGCAACAATGGCAAGATTATAATCAAAAACTCTATACTCGTAACTTTGCAGATTTTTAATTAATAGCAGCAGTGAGTTATCAACTTCTAGAAAACAGATATTCATTTCTGTAAATACTCAATTATTTAAAGTTTGTAGTGAGGAATTTATTCCTCCTTTGATAATCCATTTTATCTGATTACTCAGTTTCCTGTAGAATATGGAGATAGTTTTTCACCTAGAGAAAATTTGATTTTACGTAATTTAGAAATAGGTGAGTAAAGCTAAAATATATAACATATCAAAACTGTGAAAACAGACACTATATTCTATCAACTTTTTCAAACCTTACCGGATATCCTTTTTGAAATGATTGGTAAATCACCTACAGAAGCAGAAGGATATCAATTTACATCTGTAGAAATTAAGGAACTAGCATTTCGCTTTGATGGTTTGTTTGTACCTAATTTAGAGATACCTGAACAACCTATTTATTTTGTAGAAGTTCAATTTCAACCCAAGGCGGATTTTTATTTTAAGCTATTTACCGAAATCTGTCTTTATCTGAATCAATATCAACCAAAAAATGATTTTCACGCAGTAGCGATTTTTGCTAAACGCAGTTTAGATCCGGGTATACCAAGACAATATCGCGGATGGTTAATGAGTCAGCACGTAACAGTAATTTATTTGGATGAGTTAGAAGTAACCAGCGAAAATTCCGTAGGGTTGGGAATGGTGAAGTTAGTGGTAGAAAAGGAGGAAACAGCAATTGATCATAGTCAACAGTTAATCGCAAAATCTCGACAAAAATTTACAGATGCGGCCAAAAGGGAAAAAGTCCTACAATTGTTAGAGACGATCTTAGTTTACAAATTCAATAATTTAACCCGTCAGGAGATAGAAGCAATGTTTACTTTTGAAGATTTAAGGCAAACAAGATATTTCCGAGATGTTGCGGAAGAAGAAAGAAACAAAGGTAGATTGGAAGGTAGGCTAGAAGGTAGGTTAGAATCAGTACCGCTATTATTAGAGTTGGGTTTGACTGTGGAAGAAATAGCAACTAGGTTAGATGTGGATATTGAAGCGGTGAGGAAGGTTGCGGAAAAATCTGGGGATCAAAATTCTGTGGAGTAGGTTGAGTAAATAAAATGATGTAGGTTCTGTTGAACAAAGTTAAACTCAAAACACTAATAAAAATAGTGACTTTGACGAACTTAACCTACAACTTATTCTTCTTTAGAAGTTAGTTGTTTCACCACATTACCAATTAATGGTAACTGTTCAATTACCAACTTCATCAACTCTAAAAATGATTCATCTGATAAACGTTCATCATTCTTTAATTGTAAAGCACCAATAATTACAAGAAATAAAGCTGTGCTGACTATGGTTAAAACCAGAAATGTTGAATGTCGTTACAAAACTTTACATATTTAGTGATAGTAGTCCTATTAAGGGTAAAAATGTTAACATCTCATGCGGTAAACCTAATATTGATGTACCCATTGGTACAATAAAAAGTATATGGAAACAAGCACAATTGGAGGACGAATAATGCGTTATACAGTAGTAATTGAAAAAGGAAATACTAGCTATGGTGCTTATGTTCCCGACTTACCCGGTTGTATAGCTGTTGCTGAAACATTAGCAGAAGTTCAACAACTAATTGTAGAGTCCATAGAATTTTATATAGAAGGTTTAATAGAGTCAGGTTTACCAATTCCTCAACCTACAAGTATCGCTCAGGAAGTTGAAGTTTTAATTTAAGTAGTAATTTAAAGAATAAATTTGTCCGAATCAGGATGTCCAGGATTTTAGGATTCACAGGATGAAAACAAGAATTTGATCACTAATTAAGACTTGATTAATTAATGTGAAAGCAAGATGAGGTTAAGATTGTAGGCGATTTTCGGGTCAATTTAATATCAAATTCACTCTAAGTATTTATTATCCCACCGCAAAACCTGTAAATTTCCGTTTATAAGGAGCATGAAATCCTAAAACAATATCTTCTTTAGGTACACCAGCAGCGATTAATTCATTAGCAATACCAATTTCTGTACCATCTCTTTGTATCCAGATTTTATCATCTTTAATATCAACATGAATAATCACCCCATAAGTTCTGATTTGTTGTTTCCAACCAATATTTAATACTTGATAATGATGACGTTGCGTATCAAAAAGCAATTGAATTTCTGTACCATTGGCTGTATCATTACGAGAATGATTACTTAAAATATCTTGAATAATTTGTGAGTAATTTATTCTTTCCATAAAACAATCTCCTGGTTGAAAGAATCAAAAATTAAAACCTTAATTTGATATTCTTTTAAAGATTCTTGGATAAATTGACGAGAGAAAAAATCTCGATATGTGTCTTGGCTAATAGCTAAATATAAAACCCTTTCAGGTTGTTCTTTTTTTAATGCTAACCGATAATTGAGAGTTTGACCTAATGCAAGATGAAAATCAGTTACTTCAGATGTACCTACAAAAGATTTAACTTCTACAGCTATTTGTTGACCTTGTTTTTGCGCTGCTAATAGTCTTTCTGCTCCTAAGTCTACAAAAAATTCGATATCATCAACTTTAATATACAGTGGATCATGAGTAATGATCCAACCATCTTTTTCTAAAGCATTACGTACAGATTCATGAAATATATCTTTAGATGGCATACGAAAACAATTAATTAACACCAATAATTATATCTAAAATCTCTTTGAATCCCATAAAACAACAGTAAACTAGATTACCACACCCCCAGTTCTCCGACTTCTGAGATCAATTCATAATTTATTAACAAGATTAAAAAAAGAAATCGGGGATCTCAGATAGAATATTTCTCTGTCCTATTGGTACATAACAAACAAACCATGATCATTTCTGAAAGTCCCTTTTCTCCCCAAGAAATCGCCTCAGAAGGCATTAAACCAGAAGAATATACCGAAATCGTCCGCCGCTTAGGCCGCCACCCAAACAAAGCCGAACTGGGTATGTTTGGTGTAATGTGGTCTGAACATTGTTGTTATAAAAATTCCCGCCCTTTACTCAAACAGTTCCCCACCACAGGACCACGCATTTTAGTCGGACCCGGTGAAAATGCTGGTGTGGTAGACTTGGGTGATGGACTGCAATTAGCATTTAAAATAGAATCCCATAACCACCCCTCCGCAGTTGAACCCTTCCAAGGTGCTGCTACAGGTGTGGGAGGTATATTAAGAGATATATTTACAATGGGGGCGCGTCCCATTGCGTTGTTAAATTCTTTACGTTTCGGTAGTTTGGATGATCCCAAAACCCAAAGGTTGTTTAATGGTGTTGTAGCTGGTATTTCACATTATGGTAATTGCGTCGGTGTTCCCACGGTAGGCGGAGAAGTTTATTTTGACCCTGCTTATTCAGGAAATCCCTTAGTTAATGTCATGGCACTGGGATTAATGGAAACACCAGAAATAGTAAAATCTGGTGCTTCGGGAATTGGGAACCCTGTATTATATGTTGGTTCTACCACTGGTAGGGATGGTATGGGTGGTGCGAGTTTTGCCAGTGCAGAATTAACCGATGAGTCAATGGATAATCGCCCTGCGGTGCAAGTGGGCGACCCATTTTTAGAAAAGTCCTTAATTGAAGCTTGTCTAGAGGCATTTAAAACCGGGGCGGTGGTGGCGGCTCAAGATATGGGTGCGGCTGGTATCACTTGTTCTACTTCGGAAATGGCAGCTAAGGGCGGCGTAGGTATTGAGTTTAACTTAGACAGAGTTCCAGCGCGAGAGTTGGGAATGATACCTTATGAATATCTGCTTTCCGAATCTCAGGAAAGGATGTTATTTGTGGCACAAAAAGGCCGAGAACAGGAGTTAATTGATATTTTCCTCCGTTGGGGACTGCAAGCGGTGGTTGCGGGTACGGTTATTGCTGAACCCATTGTGAGGATTTTGTTTCATGGGGAAATAGCGGCGGAAATTCCTGCTGATGCTTTGGCAGAAAATACACCTTTGTATGAACGGGAACTATTAGCAGAACCTCCTGAATATGCAAAAACAGCTTGGGAATGGACTTCTGCTAGTTTACCTAACTGTGATGTTACGGGAATTAAAGTTAATGGTAAGTTGCAAACTTGGCAAGATGTTTTATTAACTTTGCTGGGTACACCTACTATTGCTTCTAAGAGTTGGGTATATCGTCAATATGACCATCAAGTACAAAATAATACTGTATTGTTGCCTGGTGGTGCGGATGCGGCAGTAGTACGCTTGCGTCCTTTAGAACCAAACCCCAATCTAAAATCCAAAATCGAAAATCTAAAATCGGGAGTTGCGGCTACGGTAGATTGTAATTCTCGTTATGTTTATCTTGACCCTTATGAAGGGGCTAAGGCAGTGGTGGCTGAAGCTGCCCGGAATCTTAGCTGTGTGGGCGCACAACCCCTGGCGGTGACGGATAACCTCAATTTTGGTAGTCCAGAAAAACCCATCGGTTATTGGCAGTTAGCGTCGGCTTGTCGAGGTTTAAGTGAAGGTTGTCAGGAGTTAGCAACACCTGTGACGGGTGGTAATGTTTCTTTGTATAATGAAACTTTTGATGATCAGGGAAATCCCCAGCCTATTTATCCAACTCCTGTGGTGGGAATGGTTGGTTTAATTGAGGATTTGGCGAAAATATGTGGTCAAGGTTGGCAAAATTCAAGTGATGTAATTTACTTACTTGGTTTACCCATTCAATCTAGATCCCCCCAACCCCCCTTAGAAAGGGGGGCTATAGAGGCTAAAATTGAATTGGGAGCGTCAGAATATTTAGCAACCATTCATAATACAATTGCTGGAAAACCACCTAGAGTTGATTTTGCTTTAGAGCGCAGTGTACAAAGTGTTTGTCGTGAAGGTATTCGTTCTGGATGGGTACGTTCAGCCCATGATACTGCTGAAGGTGGTTTGATGGTAGCTTTGGCGGAATGTTGTTTAAGTGGTAAGTTGGGGGCAGATATCAATTTAGGTATTTCTAGCAATCATGATTCTCGTTTTGATGAAGTGCTGTTTGGTGAAGGTGGTGCGAGAATTTTGGTTTCTGTAGGTGTTGAAAATCAGGAAGTTTGGGAATCCTATTTACAGGAAAATCTAGGAGAAAATTGGCAGAAATTAGGCTTGGTTGCTGAGTTGGAAACTGGTTTAATGGTTTCTAGTGCTGATCAGCAAGAAATAATTAAAGTGAGCATTTCTGATATGGGCAGCGTTTACGATCAAGCGATCGCTCAACGTCTTGCCACCTATGCCAATACATAAACAAGATGAATGTCAATGATTAAGCATGAAAATTTACAATTAGTGTTTAATCCTTGACCAAATTACGGTACTGTTGTAGTGGATGGTTAAAGATTTATTAAGAAGAAGGAGTCAGGAGTTAGGAGTCAGAAGAAAGAATTTATATTTTCCGCAGTCAGCAATCACCAATTACCCATTACCGAACCAGGAGCAAAAACCAGCATGATTCCCCAGCATCCTATCACCTCTGATAAATCCATCAACATCTCTGAAAACGCCTGTGACAAACCAGAAGAAGCTTGTGGTGTGTTTGGCATTTACGCCCCAGAACAAGATGTTGCCAAAATGACATACTTTGGATTGTATGCCCTCCAGCATCGGGGTCAAGAATCTGCTGGTATTGCTGTCTTTGAAGGAACTCATGTCCACCAGCACAAAGACATGGGTTTAGTGTCTCAAGTATTCAGTGAAGCTATTTTAGAAGAATTACCCGGAAATCTTGCCGTTGGTCATACCCGTTATTCTACCACTGGTTCTAGTCGCAAAGTTAACGCCCAACCTGCGGTGGTAGAAACTCGTTTAGGTAATTTGGCGTTAGCACATAATGGTAATTTAGTCAATACCATACAATTGCGAGAACAATTAGTTAAAAGTAATTTTAACCTACTCACAACCACAGATTCAGAAATGATTGCCTATGCGATCGCTCAGGAAGTTAACTCCGGTGCAAACTGGTTAACCGGTGCAATGAACTCCTTTAAGCGGTGTAAAGGAGCATTTAGCCTCGTAATTGGTACACCCGATGGTATTATGGGGACTCGTGACCCTAACGGCATTCGTCCCTTAGTCATTGGTACATTAGATAGTAACCCTGTGCGTTACGTTCTTGCTTCCGAAACCTGCGGTTTAGATATTATCGGTGCTGAATATCTGCGTGATGTCCAACCAGGAGAATTAGTGTGGATCACCGAAACCGGTTTAGAATCATTTCAATGGCATGAATACTCAGAACGCAAATTATGTATCTTTGAAATGATCTACTTTGCTCGTCCTGATAGCTTAATGCACAACGAAACATTATATAGCTATCGAATGCGGTTAGGACGAAGATTAGCCGAAGAATCACCTATAGAAGCAGATATAGTATTTGGTGTACCTGATTCTGGCATACCTGCGGCCATAGGTTTTTCCCAAAAATCGGGAATAGCTTATGTGAAGGATTGATTAAAAATCGCTACGTCGGTAGGACATTTATTCAACCCACCCAAAGTATGCGCGAAACCGGGATTAAAATGAAATTAAACCCCCTAAAAGATGTATTATTTGGTAAGCGGGTGGTAATAATCGATGATTCAATCGTCCGGGGAACTACTAGCCGCAAACTCGTTAAAGCTTTGCGTGATGCAGGGGCCATAGAAGTACACATGAGAATATCATCCCCACCTGTTACCCATCCTTGCTTTTATGGTATTGATACAGATACCCAAGATCAACTTATTGCTGCAACAAAATCAGTAGCAGAAATAGCAAAACAATTAGAAGTTGATACCCTAGCCTATTTGACTTGGGAAGGGATGTTAGAAACCACCAGAGAAGATACAAATAGTTTCTGTTCAGCTTGTTTTACAGGTGATTATCCTGTTGCTATTCCTGAACAAGTCAAGCGTTCTAAATTGATGTTAGAAAAAGCTACAGTTTAGATAATTAAATCATCTTCTGGGGTTGGTATCTTGCCCTCCTCGGAGATTGTTTGAAAAGTATTTATCACCTATTTAATCCCTATCCACTTTTGAGGATACCCTATTTCACAACATACCACATCTATTATTAATGTGGACTTACATAAAACCTACTTCAAATACTATCTTTGCGACCAAAGGAACGAATCTCAAACCCCTATATTTCCTTAAATGCGTAAGTCCTATTAATGTGATTTCCCAAAAAAAATAGCTAGTACCGCAATGCGGAATTAAAAATTAGAAATTAAAAAAGTAGATTACACAAGCTTTTGTCAAATTTTTAATGGTTAATTGACTTACACCGTTGTGTACTACTAGCAATTACCCATTTCAAGATTTGAATTTAACATGATGACAAATTCCCTTGATAACTTAATTATAGTTGGGTTTCATGCTCTGTCTGATCCTATTAGAATCAATGTTATACAACTTCTGCGTCAGCATGAACTTTGTGTATGTGATTTATGTGATGCTTTACATATTAATCAATCAAAACTTTCTTTTCACCTGAAAACTCTTAAAGAAGCAAATTTAGTTAATGCACGACAAGAAGGACGCTGGATTTATTACAGTTTGAATATTGCCCAATTTCAGATTTTAGAAACATATTTAGCAGAATTTCGCCTTTACTCTGGAGTTTTATCTAATAGTTTTTGTACATAACTTTAAATCTTGCACCTTCTTTACTTGGAATTACGCAAAACCTACTTCAAATACTGTCATTGTGAGCTAAGGAAGCAATATCAAACCCCTAGGTTTTATTAAAATGCGTAAGTCCTATTGACCTGAAAACGGCTCATTTTCATATTTATTCAGCAGTCATATCAAGTCCAATCACTTATGATATAAGTTTTTGGGTAATAATTATTTTTCCCCAATTATCAATTACCCATGACCAATTGACCAATTACCAACCCCAACAGATATGATATAGCTCTAGCCAGGATAATTAGGACATTATAAATTCTTGAAACATTTATATAATAAGGCTTTTCCTCCTGCCTCTGGTTACTGAGCGAAGTCGAAGTGCTGCCCTCTACCTCTTGCCTTCTGCCATAAGTATTCCACCGGATATGATATTAGGTCTTTTTCTTACCCTCCAACTACCAAATCACGCAAAATTAAATTTGCCCTGGGTAGAAAACCATCAAGATATTCAGCCGGAAAATGGGTAATTACATAAAATGCTTTACCATTTTGTTCTCCAATGTAGATATTACCAATGATGTTTTTACCGTAGCTAAAAGCAATATTTTGTTTTACCCAAGAATAGGTTTTATTTTGATTACGATTGACTACACGCCATTTATTAGTAGCAATTAAACCGTTCTTACCATTAATAAATTGACTTACTTGGGCATAATTTCGCAAGTTACTTAAAAATGCCAGGTGAACATAACCATTTTCATTTTTTTTGCCACCAAAATTGACAATAAATCTAACCCCTTTACCTTCTCCTGAACTTGTAGATTTTACTAAAAAATCTTCTGAAGGAAAGTAGGTTATAAAGAGAGGATTTTGATATAGTTTGAGTGTAATCTGGGTTTTTTCACCTTCAACAGATAAGGTAGCTTTTTTCGTCGCTGGTCTAGTTGATGGTGATTTTTGACTAGCTAAAAATATTGTTTTGTTATTAGTCACAGTGTGATTTTTAGCAACTTGATCATTTGCTAAATTAGGGCTAGTCACTGTTAATAATATCAGCGTTGTTGGTGCTAGAAAATTCAGAAAATTCATAGTAAGGATGATCATTATATAAAATAAGTAGGTTAGGGTTAAAAATTATCCTTAAAGCAAGGGAACAGGGAACAGAGTTTTAGGCGATTTTACTTTTCTTCACCAACCTTTAAATTTTTTGGTTCACCTACTTAAATAGGGAAATTTGAGTTCAGTTGTATTACAGTAGTGACGTAAATCACATATATATAGGACTTAGATCCTCCCGTAAAAATCCTTATGTTGGCATAATGAGGGGTAACTGAACTCTAGCCGAGTCATTAATAGGGAACACACTAATCACCGACAGCTTACCATAAGTTTGTCGGTTTTTTGTCGGTAGTTAATTTCCAAGTCTATGGTAATTATAACAATAAACGGATAATAATAATACGTATATAAGCCTAAAATAATAATGATTCAATGAAGATTGACGTAAAAATACTCCTCAAGAATATCACTGAAACTATTACCTGTTCCCTCTTTCCTTATGTCCTAATCATCCTGGTTACACCTATAATAGACAGCAGATACAGACATTACTGATGAAAATATCCCCACAACTGGTTGATAACCTGACAAATAGTTGCCATAGTCACTACCAACTGTGGGGAAGTGATGATCAAATTGCGAATGTTATGATTAGTGGGTGCTAAGATTCTCAGTAAAAACTAGCACAGGCATTTTAGGACATCGCTTGAATGATGTAATCAAAGTAAGGTGCGGTGGCTGAAGCATCTTCAGCACTTAATAAATCCAAAGAGGCTTGTTTAAGAGCATTGATAGCTTCTACCATGCCAGGAACGGGAACGCCCAAAGAATTGTACATTTCCCGCACACCAATTAAACCGATTTTTTCAATGGGTTCTTTGTCACCAGCAAGTACACCGTAGGTAATTAGGCGTAAGTACCAGCCAAAGTCACGAATACATAAGGCTCTTTGTTTATCACCGTAAGCATTTCCACCAGGGGCGATAAAGTCAGGGCGCTTTTGCCAAAGTTTTTTGGTGGCCTCTTGAACGATTTTCTTCTCATTTTCTGAAAGGGTAGCAGCGATTCTTGTGCGTTGCATACCAGTTTCCAAAAATTCTTTGATGCTTTTGAGTTCGCCACTGCTAGGGTAACGCAGTTCGTCGTCAGCTTGGAGAATAACTTGGCTAATTACAGTCATGATTATCTAATGACCTGAAATGTTGATTATTTGCTAGTTTACCGAGTTAGAGGGACATTCGTGAAGTCTATGGGAAGATAGGGGTAAATCTGTTCACATTTCTACACAGGTGAAGTTAATATCTTAAACCAGGAGACTGGAAATGATGGCTATGGAAGCAAAACCTACTCAGACGAGTTGAAAACTCTGATTTGGTTAGTATAGCGGCTATTTCTCTTTCCCTGGTGGGGACGAAAGACATTAGCAAAGTTCTGTGGAGATATTTTCCTTTTTCCCTGTTCTCTAATCGCTGACTAATGAATAATATAATGACTAATATAATGTGGCGACAAGGTGAAGTTATAGAATTAGAAATTTCTGATTTAAGCGATACTGGTGATGGTGTGGGACGCTTTGATCAGCGTGTGGTTTTTGTTCCTGATACGGTGGTAGGCGATCGCACTCTTGTCAAATTACTCCATGTTAAGCCAAAATATGCTCATGGTCAGGTGCAGGATTTATTAGTACCTTCCCCTCAACGCATCCGACCTAGTTGTATTGTGGCTGATAAATGTGGTGGTTGTCAGTGGCAACATATTAATTATGACTACCAGTTAATCGCCAAGCAAAATCAAGTTAAACAAGCCTTAGAAAGAATTGGCGGTTTTATTAACCCACCCATTAACTCTGTTTTAGCAGCCACTTCACCCTTAGATTATCGCAACAAAGTAACCTATCCTTTGGGAATGTCTACCACAGGTCAAGTACAAGCCGGTTATTATCACAAAGGAAGTCATAAATTAATCAACTTAAATCAATGTCCAGTTCAAGACCAGCGTTTGAATATCCTCTTAGCAGAAATAAAATTAGATATTCAAAAGCAAGGTTGGTCAATTTATGACGAAACTAAACATAAAGGATTAATTCGCCATTTAGGTTTACGCATTGGCCGTAGAACTGGGGAAATACTACTCACTTTGGTGGTTAAGGATTGGCATTTACCAGGAATTGAAACCCAAGCCCAGCAATGGTTACAGCGTTATCCTCAGTTAGTTGGAGTCTCACTCAATTGTAATAGCGATCGCACAAATGCTATATTTGGATCACAAACCCGTTGTTTAGCTGGAGTTCCCTATCTGCGAGAACAATTCGCCGACTTAGAATTTCAAATCTGCCCAGATACCTTTTTTCAAGTATCCACAGAAACGGCAGAAGCACTTTTAAGCATGATTCAAGCAGAACTAAATTTACAAGGTCATGAAGTTCTACTTGATGCCTACTGTGGCGTAGGCACATTAACTTTACCCCTAGCCAAACAAGTACGACACATTACCGGTTTAGAATTGCAATCAACAGCAGTAGAACAAGCAATGATCAACGCCCAAAACAATGGTATTAATAACGTTACCTTTCAAGTCGGTGCAGTCGAAAAAATTCTCCCCAATCTAGAAATCATCCCAGATATTGTTTTACTAGATCCCCCCAGAAAAGGATGTGAAATTAACGTTATCAAAACATTAAGAAAACTGAAACCATCTCAGATAGTTTACGTCAGTTGTAAAGTATCTACCCTAGCTCGTGACCTAAAATTACTTTGTGAAGATGGGCTGTATAAACTCACAAAGGTGCAACCTGCTGACTTTTTTCCCCAAACGGCTCATGTAGAAACAGCCGCATTTCTTAGCTTATCAGAAAATGATTAATTCTTCACAAAAATAAAAATCAGAAATTTGTACTCTAGTGGTCACATATAATGCTAGAATGAAATTACATAAAAAACAGAAACTCATCTTCTTTTAAAGAAATCGAAGCTGTATAAAATCTTAAGCAACATGAACAGAATTGTCTTAATTAAAAGCCAGCAGTTGGGGAAAGTAGTTTCCTACTCCTGTTCAAAAATAGCAGTTTTCAAGTATCTGCTCAATGAACAAATTAACTCTAACAAACTGTTAATGAGCAATCAGATTCATCTCTTAAGTTACCAGCCAAGAGCATTTTTATAAATTTAGTTTTACAGACGCAAGTTTGAAGGCACCATGACCACCTAACTTTCTTATCAGAATGCCTATTAAAGCAAACTGATGTCTAGCTAACTAAAAAAGCTACGGGGTTTCTCTTGTGATTACCATTTCTCTTCGTCCAGTTGGACATTATTGGGGGACAATTAGTTTTGCCTCCACCCTTTACCTTTGTCCAATACTAGATTTACTCTTGACCCATATTCCCGCAAAATTACAATCAGAACTACGACTAGGACTCCAAGAAGCCCTAGTGAATGCCGCTAAACACGGGAATAATCTTGATCCCAGTAAATTAGTAGTAGTTCGTTTCTCATTAATAGATAATCAGTATTGGTGGGTAATTTCCGATCAGGGTAGTGGTTTCACTCCCACCATAGCAAGTGACAGTGATCCCGATAACTATTTACCACCAGACGAAGCTGAAAGTGGGCGGGGTATGTCCTTACTGCACCAGATTTTTGACCAAGTAGAATGGAATCGTCAAGGTACAGAACTCAGACTTTGTAAGCAATTAGAAAGCCGTCGTTTATTATCGTTATTGAGATAATAAACAAAAGACAAAAGGCAAGAGGCAGTAGGCAAAATAAATCTTTCCCTTACATCTTCATTCCTTCACGACCTCCCGCTTGTGTCCGTGAGTAGGACAGGGAGGGGCAGAAATTGATTTATCTAGCCAGCCTACAGCCTGTTCCAGCCTAGCCTGTGCCTCTTGAGGTTCATCTTTGACCAAAAATACTAAAGCAGCCGCCACCTGCTCACTAGCGCGGGCATTGCGGTTAGATTTGAGACGATGCCAGTCGTCAGGGGAAATACCAAGTCTTGCCATCAAAGCTTGAGCGAGTTCCAAAGTGCTAAGATCATTCAACTGACTAATTTGAGACATAGGGCTAAGTGCTGAGTCACTAGACAAAAGTTATGATGTAATCATCATAGCCAATGACCCATCGCCCATGACCAAACCCGAAGAAAATCCCCAACTAAACTTTGAACAGGAACTAGACGAAGTAGAAACTTCACTCCGTTTCTTAAAAGATAGATATGCCCAAGTGCAAAAAGATCAACAACAAAAGGCACAATGGCAACAGGAATTAAAGAATTTAAAGCAAAATAGAAAGCACACTCCAGAAATGAAAGCAGAATTAACCCGTCTGCAAAAACAGTTAGAAACCATAGAAATCAACCTAGAAAGCCAGTTATTTTCCTGGACTAGCTTGAAAAGACCTTTTTGGCAAGCAGTCCGTTTTGGTGGTTTAGGCGTTGTCATGGGTTGGCTATTAAGATCATGGATTGGGTGATGGGATTTGAGATTTTGGATTTTGAATTGTATTTATATCAAGTCCAATAATATCGAATCGGAAATTTTATAATTCAGTTCCTCAGCTTTTCACTCTTTACTTTGCTAAACTTAGTATTATTAACCCAAGTTGCTAGTTATAACTACAAGCCTTCTAGATCCCCCTAAATACCCCTTGAAAAGGGAGACTTTGATTAATTTTCCCCTCTCTCTAAGGCGGGTAAGGGGGGATCTAATCGAGAAATGATCCTGAATATTTGTAACTAGCAACTTACGTTATTTTAGTCAAAAACAACCTGTAGAAAATGATTAATTATCGCATCGCAGAAATATTAAGAAGTGGTCAACCTGAAGAAATTTTAACGGTTCAAGGTTGGGTAAGAACAAAACGCGAATTAAAAGGATTTGCCTTTTTAGAACTTAACGATGGTTCATGTTTAGCTAATTTGCAAGTTGTTATAAATCAAGATTTACCAGACTACGAAGCCATATTAAAACAAATAAATACAGGTGGTTCTGTCGAAGTTGCAGGTATTTTAGTTGGATCTCAAGGTAAAGGACAAAGAATAGAATTAAAAGCAGATACAGTTAAAATTTATGGAGATGCTGATCCCGAAACTTATCCTTTACAAAAAAAACGTCATAGCTTTGAATTTTTAAGAACCATTGCCCATTTACGTGGTAGAACTAACTCCTTTGGGGCAGTATTTCGGGTGAGAAATGCTTGTGCAACTGCCATCCATCAATTTTTCCAACAACGAGGTTTTATGTGGGTGCATACTCCCATTATTACCGCCAGTGATTGTGAAGGTGCTGGAGAATTATTTAGTGTTACAAATTTTAATTTAAAGAATGTTCCCAAAACAGAAAATCAAGAAATTGATTATAGTCAAGACTTCTTTAGTAAACCAGCTTATTTAACCGTAAGTGGACAATTAGAAGCCGAAATTATGGCAATGGCGTTTTCTAATGTTTACACTTTTGGTCCCACATTCCGCGCCGAAAATTCTAACACATCTCGTCACTTAGCCGAATTTTGGATGGTTGAACCAGAAATGGCTTTTTGTGATTTAGATGGTGATATGGATTTGGCTGAAGAGTTTCTCAAATACATTTTTAAATATGTCATGGAAACCTGTCCAGAAGACATGGAATTTTTCAATGAACGGATTGATAAAACTGTTTTAGAAACTGCTAATAACATTATTAGTAATCAATTTGAAAGATTGACTTATACCGATGCAGTCAAACTTTTAGAAAAAGCTGATGTTAAGTTTGATTATCCTGTCAGTTGGGGTGCAGATTTACAATCAGAACATGAACGTTATTTAGCAGAACAATTGTTTAAAAAACCTGTAATTGTTACTGATTATCCCGCGAAAATCAAAGCCTTTTATATGCGGTTGAATGATGATGAAAAAACCGTTCGCGCTATGGATATTTTAGCACCAAAAATAGGGGAAATTATTGGTGGTTCACAACGGGAAGAAAGGTTAGATGTGTTAGAAAAACGGGTTTTAGCCCAGGGTATGAAACCAGAAGATTTGTGGTGGTATTTAGATTTACGTCGTTATGGGACTGTACCTCATGCTGGTTTCGGTTTGGGTTTTGAAAGATTGGTGCAGTTTATGACAGGAATGGGCAATATTCGGGATGTGATTCCTTTCCCTCGTACTCCACAAAGCGCGGAGTTTTAATTGTAGGGGTTTAGCACTGCTAAACCCTGGTTTTTGTCTGAATCAGGTTGAAAAGATTGTCAGGTATTTAGGAAAGAGTTACAGTAAATATTATCTAATTATTTGATGAGAGTTTATTTGACCAGAAAGATACAGATAGTTTTCGATAAAATTAATAAATATAAATTTTCAGTAAAGATATAAATATTCTTGGCTATGATTGTGATGTTGATTTTACAAAAAACTACTGCTTTCATTGAAAGAGAGAATCTATTTTAAAACCTCGTGAAATTAACTTCGATAATATTCTCTATTTTTTGGCAGATAAAGTTAAACTCAACCAGAAAAGTTAGGTAAATAAAAATTTTCTGGCTGGGATTTTTCAAAAATATCAATTATCTGGGTCACATCTGCGGAATGTGGGATTTAAGTTTGATGTCAAGGAAAAATCGCTTTCATCGAACTCTTGAAACTGTCACCTGCGATGCACTGAGCTTGTCGAAGTGTCACCTGTCATCACGACAAGACTGTTTGGTGCAACCCCTAAATAAATCTAAACCCTTCGGCGATTCCGTTTTTGTTGCCAAGAACGTTTTTTTTGCTGACGTTTGACATAATCTTGCTTTAATTGGTCAATATCATGATCAGCAAATAAACTATCAAGACCGATAACTTCCTCGTGGGGTAAAACTCTGAGATATTTGAAAACCTTAAATTTAGAACGAGGAAGCTCGGAAATAAGATACATAAAATAACTGATACCAATCCAGGTAATAGAACTAAATACAACAGTGAATCCAGCAACCACAACAATTCCTATAAGCTGAGATAACAAAAGATTTGCCCCACCATTAAAAAATAACCCACCTTGATCAAGCATAAAAAACTCTTTAGACCAAGAATAGTTATTAGGATTTTGGCTAAACAGCCCTACTGCCAGAGTTCCCCAGACTCCACAAACAAGGTGAACAGGAATAGCGCCCACAGGATCGTCAATTTCGCACTTGTCTAAGAAAATTGTTGCCCAAACAACTAATGCACCACCCACAAAACCAATAAAAACGGCACTAGCAACATTAACAAAAGCACAAGAAGCTGTAATACTAACGCAACCACCCAGAATACCATTAATCATGAATGATAGGCTGGGTTTTTCATAAAACTGCCAAGCCCAAAAGGTAGAAGCAATTCCACCGATTGCACCTGCCATGAGAGTTGTCACAAGAATATGAGATATAGCTTCAGAATTAGCTGTCAGTGTTGAACCAGCATTAAAACCATACCAACCAAGCCACAGAATAAAACAGCCAAGAGTTCCGGTACTCAGATTATGGGCTGGAATGGAAATGATTTTTTTACCGTAAAAACTGCTTTCATGGGGAGAAGGTTTTTCCTGTGGTTTAAATTTTCTATATTTTCCCAACCGTGGTTGTAATATTAAAGTTCCCATCAAACCAGCCCAACCACCAACTGAGTGAACTGCTGTTGAGCCGGCAAAATCTCTAAATCCAAGTGTCGAGAGAAAACCACCCCCCCAAATCCAGTGACCAGTGATGGAATAACTCAATATTAAGAGAAAACTGAAAGCTATAAATGCGCCAAATTTAATCCGTTCCGCAACCGCCCCAGAAATAATAGTCGCAGTAGTACCAGCAAAGGTTAGCTGAAAGAAAAATTTAGCACTAAGTGGTATGGCTGCCCATTGTAGTGAATCGAAAACTCCCTGATAATTATTGTTGGTGAGGGGACTATTATCAGCACCCTGTAATAAAAAACCATGAAAGCCAATAAAAGCGTTCCCATCAGCAAACATAAAGCCAAAGCCTAAAGTCCAGAATGCTAGGGCAGCAATGGCAAACACAATCAGATTTTTGGCTAAGACAGTAATGGCATTGGCACTGCGGCAGAAGCCAGACTCCAACATAGCAAAGCCTGCGTTCATAAAAAACACTAAACACCCTGTCAATAGTACTCACTGCGTATTTTGCCCAACCTGTAGACTCTCTGGCGAAGGCAGTTCAGCAGCAGTGGCATCAGTCATCCAGACCACCATCAGAAAAACTACTATAGGCAAACATACATACCTTAGTAGCCGAGTATTTTTGAGCCTTGTTTTCTGAGTTTTGGGCTTAAACATAGGTAATTAGAATATTTTCGTGAGAAAACTATACAGATTTAAGTATAAACTATACTAGGCTAGTGCTGAAACAAATTTCAAAGTAAAATATTTCACAATAATTTTGGTGTCGAATTGAAAATATTTTACTTTACAATTAAGTAATATCCGATATTTAATGTATTTGCTAGTTATGATGTTTAATATCAGCCTTTTGTTAGATTGATCAAACTTCAAAAACTTACTACTAGCTTAGTTGTACAGTCCTTTATAGTATATCAATACTAAAGTTTTACAGAACAATGGTAAACTTAAACGCGTTTTCACAGCCAGAACCCGATAAACAGAATACACAATATTGTCTATGTATAAACCCTAGTTGCTCAAATAATAAAAGACCTATGAGTGAGGGAAAATGCGGGGCTTGTGGATCTAATTTAATCTTGAAAAATCGTTATCGGGTGACTGATGTGCTAATTTCAAGAGAAAAATATCAAATGGAAAAGTGTCATCTTTATCATGCCATTGATATTGCTGATCATAAAAAATCGAAAGTAATCAAAGTTTTATATACAGTTAATCAAGAAACAATAACTCGCCTTGAATACAGTGCCGACATTTTGATAAATCATTGGTTTGAAGGTATTCCTAGGGTAGATAAAGGGGGAAGCTTTCATATTGAGTTCCCTAATGATTCAATCCCAGCATATTGCCTTGTGATGGAAAAAATAGAAGGCATAAATTTATATAAATGGCTCAACGACAAAAAAATCAACCACTCACTGAAAAGCAAGCTATTGATTGGTTGAGAAAATTAGCCAAAATTTTAGAACGAGTTCATAATAAAGGTTTTATTCATAGGGATATCAATCCATCAAACATCATGTTGAAAAATAATGGTGGACAAATTGTCTTGATTGACTTTGATGCTGGTAGACAGATCAATCAAGCTGTGTCGGATAAAAAACATCTAACAGTTATTGGTACTAATGGTTACATTCCACCAGAGCAAAGAAAAGGTAGGGCTGTACCACAATCTGATTTCTACGCCTTGGGAATTACATTTGTACATCTGTTAACAGGTAAACATCCAAATGAATTGGAACAAGACCGAGATGGAAAATTGCGTTGGCATTCTAGCGCGCCACAAATATCAAAAGATTTGGCATATTTTATTGATCAATTGATGGCTCGATCTTCAGAAAATAGACCTAAAAATACAGCAGAAATTTTGCAAAAACTAGAAACGATTGAGCGTGATTTAGACAAGAAAATAATGTTCGATAAGTGGCTTCGTGTTAATTTTAAAAAAACTTCTAGATTCATAGTTTTTGCATTAGTGCCACTTATTGGAATATACGGTATTTATGCTCAAAATAATCAAAATAAGACTAAACCAAATCAAGCAGAACCTAATCCTATATCAACATCTGTAACTATTCCCAATGATACAGATACATTATGCAGAACCCAAAAAGATGGAAAAGGACTTAATGCTAATGCTTTAGCTGATGCTGCTAACGCAGCTATAATATCTGTTACAGACCAAAGTTCTCCCAATCGCATAAATCTTCCTCGTAATCGCTTTGCTGTTAAGGGTCAGAATGGTTGTAAAGTCATTATCAACGTTTACTTAAGTCAAGGGGAACAGTTGACTTCAGAACAAAAACAACTGATTAGATCGCGTATAGAGGAAAATATCTATCCTGAAGCTGTAAAGTTACCTGATGTTGATTTTCAAATTCCTCAGTAGATTGGGATTGAAAATAGTCGTTATGACATTGTGCCAGTTATAAAAATGGTACAAAATTTGTAGCCATAACTCCTTTATTTTATGTTCTTTTCCTGATTTTAATTGAGTACAGTTACGGAACTGGTAGGTTACTCCTGACATTTTTTTACTAATACATAGAATTGTGTTAGTAGCGAGTAATTAAGAACTGAAAAATATGCAGACATATAATCAACAGAAAGATAGTGCAGCTTGGATTTTTCAAACATGGGCATCTTTTCTTGTGTCTATTTCTATAACTACTTTTGGTATTATCAATTTACCTGTAGATAATTGGATTAAAGGATTTATGGGTATGGGTTTAGCTTTTTCGGTTGGTTCTACTTTTAGTTTGGCAAAAACTACGAGAGATTTGTATGAAACAAAAAAGTTGACTTCTCGCATTGAAGAAGCAAAAGTTGAGAAATTACTTTCTCAACATGATGCTGTTTTGAAATAGTTTGATGCAATATAATTAAGGGCGGGTAAACCCCACCCCTACTTGTGAATTATGACGATAAACTAACTGGACTTAGGCAAAACCTACTTCAAATACGGTGATTGCGACGTAAGGAAGCAATCTCAAACCTCTAGGTTTCGTTAAAATGTGTAAGTTCTAATTAATTTCTCAACTGTACAGGCATAGCTAAATATGTCATTTTTAACCCACCCAAGGGAGTAAAAATGACTGGGGTTAAACTTTGATTTAAGTGCATTTGAATTTCTGAAGATGGTAATTCTTTCAATCCTTCCATGAGATATTTGACATTAAAAGCAATGTCTATATTTTCTCCAGATATTTGGGCTGGCATTGATTCTGTGCCACTACCAACATCTTGGGCTTCACAAGATAAGGTTATTTCTTGATTTTCCTGATCAATGCTGAGTTTAACAATATTATTCTTTTGATCTGCTAACACAGCAATTCGTTCTAGGGTGCTGATAAATTGCTTTCTTTCTAATGTAATTTGGCGTTCAAATTGCCGAGGAATTAATTGCCGATAGGCGGGATATTGTCCTTCTAAAGTACGGCTGGTTAATCGTTGATTTTGCCAAGCAAATACTACTTGTCCTTGATCTAAATATACTGCTACAGTTTCTTCGGCTGCGGAATTATGGCCTAACATCCGTTGTAGTTCTCTTAATGCTTTGGCGGGTACTGTTACTTCTACTTGTTCGCTACCCTCTACTGGACGTTCATTTGTGGTTTCTAGGACTGCTAAACGGTGTCCGTCGGTGGCGGCAAATTCTAAGGTGTCTTCTTTGAGGGTTAAATGTACACCTGTAAGGACTTGCTTGGTTTCGTCGGAACTGGTAGCAAATAAAGAACCTTTTAAGCCTTCAATTAGTGCGGCAGTTGTGAGGTGAATGGCTTCGGCATTTTCCACAATTGGTAGTTCGGGAAATTCTTCTGCACCCATAGCCCGCACTTGATACTTGCCACTTCTAGGTTTGAGGGTAACAATTATACCTTCTCCACCTGCATCGCCGGAGGCATCATCAAGGGTAATTTCCCCTTCTGGTAAACGTGAGGTGATGTCTACTAGGAGTTTGGCAGGGAGGGCAATTTCCCCTCCTTCTAATACTTCGGCGGTGAAACTCGTGCGGATGCCTAAACTGAGATCAAAGGCGGTTAAACTAACTTGATTGGTTTCGGCATCTGCTTGTAATAAGATGTTAGCCAGGACTGGGTGAGTAGGTCTGGATGGAACTGCACGACTGACTAGGGAAAGGTTACTACTGAGATCACCTTGAGAACAAATTAATTTCATTTTTAAATTGAATGATGGGAGAGTTGGTAATTGGGAATTATTAATTGGTAATGGGTAATTGGTAATATAGCAATTTTCATTCAAGTTAGGTACACCGAAGAAAGGATTAAACGCAAATAGATAGATATAAACTTAGCTAGTTTTATACCTCGTTAGATTAGAAAACGCTATAACCCTTTTACCCATCAGATTGTTAACCTAATTACTTAAAGCTTTGATAAATCTTTGTAAGCTCTTAAACACACTGGGTTTTTTGGTGGGTGTGGTCTCGCTGGTGTTTTGGGTTTGTCCTCCCATAAGAATTGCGTCTAATTCGTCACCGGAGGGTTTTTTCGGAAGTTCGGCAACTTTTTGATATTCTCCTTGTGTTTCCTGCCATACTTCCCATTCTCCAGGGTAGCAACGGAAGAGGGCAGATTCATCATCTACAGGACGGATATAGTAACAAGATTCGATGGTGCTGATGAAGCGACGACGGGTTTCTCTGGCTGTGTAACCGATACCGACTACGCTGGAGTCTTCTAGGCGAGGTACTAACATGATGACGGGGCGATCGCCTATAATTTCACACAGCTTTTCTAATTGTGGGACTTCTACGGATGTAGGGGCGATAAATAGGAAAATTTCATCTTCGGGCTGAATTTTACTTCCTAAGGATGCAGCCCGTCCTGTACCGATATCTTGAATTTTAAATGGTACATCTATCCAGTCACGACGAGCTAAAGCAGCAGCACCAGCATCAGCAAAGAATACTTTCAAACCAGATTGATCTTCAGTGAACAGGGGAAGAAACTGTTCTGCTACGGTCATGAATTTGAGTTCTGGAAACAGTAAGTCAACTTGAATGCGAGTTGTACCATCAGCTAAAGCTGATTTTACCGCTGCCGATGATTGAGCGATCGCATCTTCTAAGGTTTTGGGTAGTTCAGCCATAGTTTACAAAGTCTTTCAAAAAAGCAGAGAACAGGGAACAGGGTTGAACGTGCTTTGGTATCTAAGTTTTATCCAACTGACAACCACTATATAATTATCTTATTAATCTGAGGGGATGACGAAATAACCTAAACAGCTTATCAGGTGAAAATTGTACCGATTTATGGTAAAAAAAGATAGCCCCACTATTCTCAATAAGGACTATCTATTGATAATGTTACCTGAATTCTACAAAATACACCTAA
>JBJTUF010000059.1:0-8697 GCA_046080565.1 Cuspidothrix sp.
GCTGGAGTTGTAGGTAATTTTAGTAATCTAATTCAACAATTTCCTTTGGGTAACAAAGCCAATAATATGGAAATTGGTATTACTGGTTATGAAATCGCTTTAAATGTTTATACCCGTCACACTTCTCCAGAAAATTGGGCAACTTTACAAAATAATCTAGGGAATGCCTACTCTGATAGAATCAGGGGAGATAAAGCCGAGAATTTAGAAAATGCGGTCAAAGCTTATACTGCGGCTTTAGAAGTTTATACCCGCCATGATTTTCCTGTAGATTGGGCAATGACGCAAAATAATCTAGCGACTGCCTACTGGGATAGAATCAGGGGAGATAAAGCCGAGAATTTAGAAAATGCGATCGCAGCTTATAAAAAAGCTTTAAAAGTTTATACCCGCCATGATTTTCCTGTACAATGGGCAGGTACGCAAAATAATCTAGGGCTTGCATACGGGGATAGAATCAGGGGAGATAAAGCGGAGAATTTAGAAAATGCGATCGCAGCTTATACTGCGGCTTTAGAAGTCAGAACCCGCCATGATTTTCCTGTAGATTGGGCAATGACGCAAAATAATCTAGGGACTGCCTACTGGGATAGAATCAGGGGAGATAAAGCGGAGAATTTAGAAAATGCGATCAAAGCTTATACTGCGGCTTTAGAAGTCAGAACCCGCCATGATTTTCCTCAAAATAATGCAACAACTTTATCAAATTTGGGTATTCTTTATCAAGATTCACAACAATTAAATTTAGCTTATTCTACCTTTACTCAAGCTATTGTTACCGTTGAAAATATACGCGGTGAAATTATTTCTGGGGAAGAAAGTAAACGCAAACAAGCTGAGGAATGGAATCAGTTATATAGAAGGATGGTGGAAGTTTGTTTAGGGTTGGGTAAAGAAACGGAAGCTATCAGTTATATTGAACGCAGTAAAACCCGGAATTTAGTGGAATTAATTTCCGGAAATGTTGCTTTTACACCAATTCAATATTCAGAAATTCAAAATCTGTTAGATGACAAAACTGCAATTATGCAATTTTACGTTTTTAATGATTGTTTCCGCGCTTTCATCATCACTCAAAACAACGATAAACCAATAATTTGGCAATCCACAGAGGAAGATTTAAAAAACTTAGAAACATGGATTGGTAAATATATTGAAAACTATGTCACCACTAAAGATAATTGGCGGTTATATCTAAGTCAGGAATTAACAGCATTAGCAAATACATTACACTGGAGAGAAATTATTAATCAAATTTCCCCACAATACCAAAAATTGATCATCATTCCCCATCGTTATTTACATATTGTCCCATTTCATGCAGTGCCTTTATCGGCAAATCAGGAATATTTACAGGAATATTTATTTGATAGATTTCCTAGAGGTGTGAGTTATGCACCCAGTTGTCAATTATTAAAATTTGCTAAAAAACCTCTCTCTAACTCTCTCTTACAAGGAGAGAGAACAAGATTAAGTAATTTATTCGCTATCCAAAACCCTAACGACGATTTACAATACACTAACATAGAAGTTGAAACTATTGCCCAAAAATTCCACCCTCAAACAATCCTTAAACAGCAACAAGCAACCAAGGAAAATTTATTAAATCAGCCATTTTATAATACTTTTCTTAACTCTCAATGGCTACATTTTCCCTGTCATGGATATTTTCAATTTGATCAACCATTAAAATCTGGATTAAAATTAGCTGGTGCAGATATTTCTAGCGACAATGCAAATCTTAGATCCTCCCGTTATTTAAAAGTGGATGAACAAACCACCTTAGATTTAGATAAATGTCTCACCTTAGAAGAAATCTTTGACTTAAATTTAACTAAATGCTATCTTGTTTGTCTTTCCGCTTGTGAAACTGGGTTAACCGATGTCTTAAATACCAGTGATGAATATATTAGTTTATCCAGTGGTTTTATGAAAGCTGGTGCTACTAATATTATTAGCAGTTTATGGGCAGTTAGTGATTTTCATACCGCACTATTAATGATTAAATTTTATGAAAATTTAGAAACCGATGTTCACAATGTGGTATTAAGTTTAAATCATGCCCAAAAATGGTTAAACCAAGCTACTCAACAGCAATTAGTAACATGGATTTCTCATCAACATCAAATGGAGGAACAAGCTAAACAAAATATTCTCAACATTTTAAATACCCAGTACAAACCACATCAAAAACCCTTTAGAAAACCTGAATATCGGGCTGGTTTTTATGCAATTTCACCTTTATAATAATACATATTAACATATTTTTCAGCAAACCCTCAATATTATTGAATATCATCTAATGGGGAGAATTAAACTATGGATACTGCATCAATTATCATCGGCTTTTCAGATTTAGTGATAAATCGTGATGATTTATTTAGTGATGAATCTATAACAAGTTTACCAGAATTAAGAGAGAAGATTATTCGCTTAAACAATGACACTGATAAAATTGCCCAAGAAATCAATCAATGGTATCTTGATCATGAAGATATTAGAAATGAAATATTAATCAAATCTAGGGAAATCAAAAAATCTCAACCATCCAAACCTGAAGACGTGGAAAATACTTTACAAAATCAATGTAGAATCTTACCAGAAAAAATCAAGGAGTTAGAAGATAAAAAGAAAAAGAAATAATCTATCAATAAAAGATCCCCGCTTCTAAGAATAAATTACAAATTACAGCACTTCCCGATGTTATGAGGTACAAATTTAACAGGCAGGATGCCTGTCCCACAAGGGTTTCATGATTTCAGTTTGTACCTCACTGATCTGAAATATGCTGTATGGACTTAATTAAATTAAGAAGTCGGGGATCTGACTCCAAATATAACTAAAACAAGATCAATATAAATATCAATAAAAATATGAATCAAAAAATTTATGCTCCCAATATTTATAACTTTGCTTTTCAACTTTATCAAATAGCTAATCTTGATCCTGATAGTATAGGTGAAAATCAGGATTTTATCTGGGAAACTGGTAATCAAATTATTCACAAAATTACCCAAAAAGATATAAAACTACTTGATCAAATAGACGTTTCTCAATCTCCAGATGATCGTTATGTTGATTTGCTGAAATCATCAATCCAGAATAATATAAATTCTGTTTGGTTGGATTTTGATGGCAAAGTTTCCCTTTCTACTACCAGTCAAAAGGTTAATATTAAAGGGTTTGCATATCCTCTAAAATTGGATGATAGTTATATTTTATTCTTAAATTTCCGTCGTCCAGAAGAAGAACAGGATAACTCAGGAAATAATCAAAAAACTGATGATGTTGATGTTTCTTTGTTACGTAGTTTTAACCCTGATAATTGTTTAATTTATCCCGAACATTCTCTATTTTTAGGACAAACATTATTAATTACAGGTTGGTTAACAGGAGTCAAAGATAAAAAAATAATTCAAAGTATAGCAGATGAATGTTTAAAACAAGTTTTTCCAGACAATTATCAATTACCAACTTTAAATCATACAGGGGAATTATTTGGTAGTCAAATTTTTGAATATGGTTCATTAAGTAAACTGCATAATTATCAGCATATCCTCATCTGGTTATTTAGTGATACAGCAACAGATGAAAGTTTTAATAACTGCTATAAAAACCTAATCAATTTATTTCTATTCCGTACCAAAATAGTTAAAACATATAAAAATAGTCGAGAAATTCATCGCAACCTAGATAAAATTTATAGAACAATAGAAACAGAGATTAGGAATTTACCAGCAGATAGAGATCCAAAAACATCAATAGATAAATATTTAACTAATTTGCAAGATAAATTAAAACTATTTCCCCAACTAGCTTTAGAATATTCATCGTTACTGAGGGATTTACAAGAAACTCATAATACTATTGATATTAATAAACAAAACTATGTCAATGAACTGAAAAAAATTTCAGAAAAAACTAAGATTCAAAATACAATTTCAGATTTAAGTTTTTTAGAGAAATTTATTAACAATAACTGTGATAATTTCTCTCGACAAATTCAAGCAGATTTAGGATATTTTCAAAATGGTTCGGAATTATTGGATAAAGCCATTAACGCCATTCGTGGTATAGTGGAAATAGAACAAGCTAAAAGAGATAGATCATTAGAAACAACTGTACAAATATTAGGTATTGGTTTTGGTGGTGGTGCGATAGTTTCCGGTGTGATAGTTCAACACATTGATAAAATCAATCAACCCATACCAATTATATCTCCTAATAGTCCACCAAATCAATTTTATGCTTCTTTATTTTTAAGCATCATTGCTACTCTTGGATTTACTCTGATTGCTATGTTAGGAATATGGATGAGTAAACGGAAATAGATTTTTTTAGGTTGGGATTGCCATGGGGAAACCCAACTTTTACAAGAGTTGTTACGCAGAAACAGAAACTTCCGACTGATAGCGAATACCTGCTTCCTTGAATCTTTCTAAAGCTTCACCCAAGCGATTATGGCTGAATTATAGAAATCTCCTCATTACGGTTTTTACGATAAATATTAAAATCGCTATCTAGAGTCATAATTGCACTATTAGGTATTTGTTCAGACATTCTCACCAAACAAGCATCCGCAAAGGACATTGGTACAGATTCATAACGATTCATTAAATGTTTGATATTACTTGCTTCTCCTTGTAAATCAAAAGAGATCGTAATTACATTACCCTCAATCAATTCAATAATTCCCTGTTGAATATGAGGTAAATCACGAAACAAAAAACAAGCTTCTGAAATCACAGCATCACAGGTGAATACAGGTAAATCAACCTGTCTCCATTGAGTTACAGCCCATTGATGAAAGCGATCAGATTTCCTCAAATAAGCAACCAAAACACCAGTATCAAGAATTATCTGCTGATTCATTTCTGCCCATATTCTTCCATGTATTTCTGATTAAAAGAAAGATCGTCTACCCCACCTTCAATAACTCCTTCCCATTTTCTCAATAGATCATGAGGAGAAACTTCAAGCTTTTTGATATTTGAGTTTTCAGAATCTTGATTAACTTGGTGATTACCCAATTCAAATGCCAGAAACTCAACAAAACGGAGAACTTGCTGCTGTTGATCTATAGGTAACTGCTGCATCGTAGTTACTACCTTTTCCAGAATTGTCATGATCTTAATTCTTTTGAGATTGTGTATTCACCTTAATTATTACGCAGAAACAGAAACTTCCGACTGATAGCGAATACCTGCTTCCTTGAATCTTTCTAAAGCTTCACCCAAGCGATCGCAATCTGCTATTAAACTAATTCTCACATAGCCTTCACCACCCACACCAAAGGCGTTTCCCGGTGTCACAACTACCCCAGTTTGTTGTAAAACCTGCAAGGCAAAATCTGTAGAATTCATACCTACAGGACATTTTACCCACAAATACATAGTGGCTTCAGTTTTGGGAATATTCCAACCCAATTTACCCAAACCATCAATTAAAAAATCTCGTCGGGTGCGGTAACGTTGTTGCACTTCATGTAAATAAGAATCAGGAAGTTGCAAAGCTGTTTCTGCTGCTGTTTGTAAAGCTGAGAAAATACCATAGTCTAAGTTAGTTTTTAAGGTTCGCAAACCTTGAATAACCTGACGATTTCCTACGACAAAACCGACGCGCCAACCTGCCATATTATAGGTTTTAGAAAGAGTATGAAACTCTACACCAATTTCCTTTGCACCGGGAATTTCTAATAAGCTTGTGGGTTGATAACCATCAAAAGCTAATTCTGCATAACATAAATCATGGACTAAAAGGATTTCATACTTCCGTGCAAAGGCAACAATTTCCTCAAAAAATTCGCGGGGGGCGGTGGCGGCGGTAGGATTACTGGGATAATTAAAATAGAGAATTTTGGCTTTTCTAGCTACTTCGTCAGGAATTGCCCCTAAATCAATTAACCAATTATTTTCTTCCTTGAGAATTAAATTGTGAATCACACCTCCAGCAATAATCGGGCCACGGAAATGGACGGGGTAAGATGGTGAAGGTACTAAAACAATATCACCAGGATTAATATAGGCGATCGCTAAATGTCCCAACCCTTCCTTAGAACCGAGTAATGGTAAAGCCTCGCTATCAGGATCTAGTGTCACACCATAACGGCGATGATACCATTGAGTAATGGCTTTACGAAAAGTAGCAGTTCCTTCAAAGGGCGGATAACCGTGATTAGCTGGATTTTGCAAAGCTGCCATGGCCGCTTCTATTACCGGTTGGGGTGTGGGTCCATCAGGATTACCCATCCCTAAATCAATTAAATCTAGTCCTTGTTCCCTAGCTTTAGCCTTTAATTCATCTAAACGAGCAAACACATAGGGAGGTAATTTTTGTATCCGTTCTGCGGGAGCAATCCAACTTAAACTCATTCTTTCAACCTCAAAATAGGGAATAGGGAACAGGGAACAGGGAATAGGGAATAGGTAGGGGAGGGGTGCTGGGGAGTAGGGGAGTAGGGGCGCTGGGGAGTAGGGGTGCTGGGGAGAAAGAATTTTCTCAATTACCAATTACCAATTACCCATTACCAATCACCAATTACCCATTACCAATCACCAATTACCAATCACCAATTACCAATCACCAATTACCCATTACCCATTTTTAATTGATTTGGTGCAGTAGTGGAAACCATTGCAGCCATCAAATGTTCCAAAGCTACCGGAAAGGGTAAACGGTGGATATCAGAATTAGGTTGTAAGCTAATTTCTGCTGCTGTTTGTAATTCTCCCAGAGTGATATTACCTAATCCCAAATCTGCTAATCTTTGGGGTAGTCCAATCTCTGCATAGAACTTCAACAATTGTTGTCTTGCTGATGCCGCCAGTTGATTTCCCTGGATCATTTCTTCTAACCGCAGTTGTACTAGGATACCATAAGCGACCTTCTCACCGTGAATACTCCCATGACCGCAAAGATGGGTCAGGCCATTATGAACTGCATGAGCGGCGACTGTGCGACATTGCGCCCCACCTAGTCCACCAATTACCCCAGCCAGGAGTACGGAACAGTCAACAACTTCCTGCCAAACTTGGCTACCGGGAGACTGTAAGGCGGTGGCGGATTTTTGTAATAAAATATCTCGTAAAACTCGCGCTTGTTGAACTGCGGCAATAATCAAAGTTTGTTCCAGGTGTCCACTGCTGACTGATGCTTCATACCATTTAGCGATCGCATCCCCAATTCCTGCTACTAAAGTTCTTTGGGGTGCAGTCTGAACTAAATCATAATCCAACATCAACACATCAGGACAGCGAGCTAAAGCCACATCATATAAAAATGCTCCTGTTTGGGAATAAACATTAGAAAGTGCTGTCCAAGCCGCACAGGTAGCGCCAGATGTGGGAATGGTAATCACTGGTAACTGTAACTGATGGGCCACTAATTTAGCCGTATCCAAGGCTTTACCACCGCCAAAACCAATAATGACATCCGCCCGATGTTCCCTAGCCTGTTTTCCCAAAGCTTTTAAACTGGCCTCACAACAATCAGCACCATAGGACACAGAGATAGGATCTATTTCTGAAGATTGGAAAAGGGGCTGTAAACTTTTTTGAGTAAGATTAACAGTCTGGTTGCCAGCAATAATTAACGGACGAGTTCCCAATTTAATTACTTCACTGGCAACAGTTGACAAAACACCCGCACCGCGAATAACTTTCGCTGGAGAAATAATTGAGATGTTCCAGAGAATGTCTCTAGATTCTTTTTCCCCAAAGGTTTGACTAGATAAAGTTTCCATAGAATATTGATTAGACATGATTACTATTTTGGCAAAACCATAGATATTTCTTAATTAAATTTTAAAATATTCTTTATTGTATTACGGGTAACAAAAAATGTGCAAATATGGAATAGCCAGGGGGCAGAGAGAAGATTGTCCCCAGTGACAACTGACCACTGACCACTGACCTATTCCCTATGAATCTGTAGGTTTTGGTAAAGAGGCAAACTTGTCTAAATAAACTTTTACATCCATTTCTGGGTCTTCACGACTAGCTAAAGTGCGGTTTACTTCACCTAAATATAGGGGTATAGATAAACCTGGTTCAGGGTGGACAACAGTACGAGCGCGGACTGTCAATTTATTATTACCTTTTGTACCTAAGCGGCCATAGGAATAGAGGTTACTGGCCGCTTGACGTAAAGTAGCTTCTAATTCTGTGGGCGTAATTTCTGGCTTGATAGCAATTACCGTTTGGTTAGAACCGTTATCATAAACTAGGGTGTACTGAACAGCACCAGGAATTACTGTCCGAGTTAGGGGTACAAGGGAAAGTGAAAATAACCCTGCTGTCAGTACCAGCATAAAGCCTGTTGTCCCCACCAGTCGGAAGCGGAAGCCCCATTTTAAAATGAAAGCCAGGATTGTCAGAATTGCAAATACTATTGTTGCAATCCCACACCATTGGGTATATTGCAGAAAATCAGTGGTACTAGGCATAAGGTTTTAATTACGGACATAGACATTTTTATAGCAGAATTTAGGACTCTGTAGGGACAACGGATAAATTAACTGTGGGGTAGGGGTTTAGCAGCTAAACCCCTGTGATAAATCTATCCATTACCCACATCTTTCTTAACATAAAGTTTGACAAAATCCAGGGATTGTGTATTGACTATGAAAATACCCAGAGTCAAACCAACGTCAGTCAATGGAAGAGTGGATCACACAAGAACTGGAAAGAACCGAGTTAG
>JBJTUF010000060.1:0-5779 GCA_046080565.1 Cuspidothrix sp.
ATTTAAAATACTTTCATCACGATATAGAAACAGAAGAAAACGTTTTGGTTTAAGATTTAATTTAATTGCAGGTATTTATAATTATGAGCTTTCTTTGAAGACAAAATTGGCGATCGCCTGATACTTTCGCAATAGGTCTAATGGTTAAACCTTATAGTGATGATTTCCGGTAAAGGGTAATGCAATCGGTCGAGTTAAACGGTCTCAAGAAGTGAGAAGCAAGCCAACTGCTCAATATCAGTCGCAACACAATTAACTTGTGGTATCAGCGCAAAGCGCAGACAGGAGATGTTAAAGTCAAACAAGCGAATTTGCTGCATTGAATATTTTCAATATCCCTAAACCAATTAATTTTGTAGGGACAAACTGATTGCCCATAAATCGGGTACTATACGGTTAGTTTTCATCGTTGAGAATAGATTCTAAAATTTCTGGGGTCATTCCGTTAGGAATGGCTTGATTCAATAATTTCCAACCCATTACAGTTTTCTATTAAAAATTGCTCATATTCTTTATTTAATAGACTGAGCTACTTTATAAAATTTACCAACCTTGTTACTTCGCTTAGAATCATCAGCAAATCTTTGATTATGAAACTTTTGTTCACGCTCAACCCTTGATATATCCATCTCTGTTTGATGTTTTTGCATAGTTAATCTTCATTTTGAAATTTACAATTATTACCAGCCATTTAAACCAAGAATTTTATGTTTTACTAGCTGATAGCCATAACCTAAAGAATGAGCAATTGGCATTGTTAATAAAACAATTCCACAGAAAAACCAGCGACTTAGAAAGGATGGTATTTGATCTTTATCACCTCGCCAAATTTCTGAATCGAAACTATTTCTTAATTTGAATGTGACTCGCAGACTTTCTAAAAATGGCAATAATAGCCCTAAAATAACTAATATTTCAATAGGTAGACCCAGACGAGGAAACAATATATCAATTAATAACAATAAGGTCATTAATGATATTACCAAGAATGGTACTATACCCCTTATTTGAGACTTAATAGGGTGTTTAATAGTAGTTAAGCAACGACCTCGACCGTATTTAAAATACTGAATACAAATGGATTTCCATGTTTTTCGGGGATAGTACCAAACGCGAATTTCGGAACTAATATAAATAGCCTTTTCAGTTTTATGAAGTAATTTTTGATTTAATTCAGCATCTTGATTCGTGATTTGAGAAATATCAAATCTCCCCACTTCCACTAATGTTTGTTTCCAAAAACACCCTAAATAACCAGTGTCCGCATAACCGTTATAATTTGGATCTCTATATTTTGCGCCACCAGTACCTAAAATACTTTTAGAAGCAATAGCAATCCCAGATTGGAAAGCAGTTTTAGCAAAAAAATTTTGTGCACCACTAACATAGAGAGCTTGAGATGACAATAATTTTTCAACACACTTTTCAATATAATCAGGAGCGTAGTCCGAATGAGCGTCGGCTCTCAGAAAAATATCACCAGTGCATTCTTTTATTATTAAATTTAGTCCAGCAGATTGAACTTTTAATGGGTTATGTAAAAGCTTGACTCTAGCATCTTCTAAGGCTAGATTTTTCACAATATCTTGAGTTCCATCTGTACTACCACCATCAGCAACGAATACTTCTATTAGATTTGGATAGGCTGTTGAAAGGAATTCCCTAACTATCCGTTCTATATTCTCTGCTTCATTATAAGCTGGTATTGCTACTGTCAATGTGGGATGGGGTGTATTTAACATCATTTATTTACTATGAATTCCTTATTTGAGGATTTTTCTTCTGGAGAAAAAATAAATTCTCTCTATATCTTTTTGATTTAAAAAGATAGATAGAATGATTTTTGGTATGAAACGAAGTAAAACTTTAAACTGATTTTGTTGAAATTTCAATATTTCTTTTGTTCTAGGTATTAAATATTTTTTACTTGTAGTAACTCCATTTAGCCTACTTAGAGAAACGATACTATCTATTGATTCTATGTTACTTAGTTTAAAATTAAATCTTGTCCACAACTCAGCATCTGCACAATATTTATATTCTGTATTAAATATATGTATTTCAAAATCATGGCGAATCATAAATAGAGATTGATGAGGTATTCCAAGTTCTTTTTTAGGACCATATATTAATCCAGGTTGCAAATTACCAAAAAATACATTATCTCCACATAAAGAAGTATTTTTATTATGAAAATCAAGAGATTTAATTACTTGATGATTGAAAAATAAATCTCCAGTATTCATAAAATTTATAAACTTTCCTAAAGCACATTTAATCCCTTTGTTCATGGCATCATATAAATTTAAGTCTGTCTCACTTACCCAATAATCTATATATTTTTCATATTGTCTAATAATATCAAGTGTTTTGTCTGTAGAAGCACCATCTATAACTATATACTCTATATTGCTATATGATTGATTGATCACTGATTGGATTGTCTGTTCTAAAAATTGTTCTCCATTAAATACGACTGTAACTACAGAAATCAAAGGTGTATTTTCAGTAGATATTTTATATCTTCCCTGAGTACGTAAACCTCCTTCACCTTTACGTCCAGTTTTAACTGGCAATCTTGATACTGTTTTTATCTGACTATTTTCTGAATTTTCAATCACATATTCATAGTTAACTATAGATGATTGTTCAAAATTTGATTTTTGATTTCTATGGATTTTATCTTCAAAGGGATGTTCACAAGGCAACAATATATATATGTGTGATAAAGTTTTCCAGTAACAACCAATCAGATGATGATCTAAATTCGTTTCTAGTTTTTGTCTTTTATCTAGTTTAGTTGAGGGTTCGCAAAGATAAACTATTAATTTATGTCTGTTTTGTTTTTTAGAACCTTTTCCATCTATTAATATAGCTTCACTCCAACCATAATCTACTAAATTTTGTCGGAAAACTTTTTCAGACCAAGCATAACGAATATCGATATCATAAATATCACCAGTTTCATTTAGGCATGTCAAGGACGCTAAACCTTGCCAACCAAACATATCATCACTTTGATGTACGTCTTGCTGGAAAATTTTTATAAATTTTGTTGGAATATCTAAACAGTTGTTTAAAAAATTTAAATTCTCAATCATGTTCAAGCATACCATAGCAATTTAATCCTTTATTAAAATTCAAACTTTCTCAAGATAATTATTTATGGTTCTACCGCTCCCTTTTTGATTAAATATCCCTTTTAGATATCCATAAGAATTACTGTATATGGGTTTTATCCAAATTAATAGCGATTCTTAGATCGGGCTTCGCTTTTGTTTATAATACTACTTATAGTCAATCTATAAAAGTCTATTTTTTAACTAACCACCTTTAGTATATTTAATATCACACGTTAATCTTGCCCATGTTCCAAAGGAAAAACAAGAAATAGCAAAGAAAAGTGGATTAGCTTGTATAACAGGAGCTTGCATAAATGCAGCCAAAAATGCAACTATAGTGCATAAAACAAATACATGTATTATGATCGGAAGTTTTAATTTGAAAAATCGGATAATAACTGGAATTTGAGCAATATGAAATGTCAATAGAAGCAACATAGGCAATATACCAGCATCATACAGCTGATCTAACCATAGATTGTGAACGAATTCTATGTCTAGCTTTAGAGATCTACCTCCCCACGGGAAATCCCACATTTGGCTTATAGCTTGTTGCCAAGCTTCATATCTAGGTGTTTCCAGCCCTTGAGACTGGAGTCTAGAACCAATACCCATACTTGTTAACGTGTCAATATAGTCAGAGGATAACAACAAATAAAATATAAACCCTATAAAAAAGTAAAAAACTATATATATATAGCCATAGCCTATCTTGCCTGATAATTCCAAGTCCTTTGATAAGGTAAATATCAAAGTAGCAATAACCGAAAGTAATAAAACTATAATTGGTGTCCTTGCTCCCAAAGAAATAGATGAGTAAAGACTCATACATACAAAAATAAATATTGTTAGTAACAATATTGATCCTCTAAAACTTCTTTTTAGAAAAGGAAGATAATATTTTAGACCACAAATAAGAACCCCTACCAATGACAAGCCTAAATAGGAAAAAATATCTAAGGACGGTCCATTTACGGACTCATCAAGTCTCCAAATACTTGGTACTTTCCTCTGGGAAATAACGATGTCTATAATTGAAAAACTCCATCTATTGTATAGAGCTACACTTAAAAAAACCCAAATAATGCCACCACTAAAAATCGATATGTTTACTGCTAAAATATTATATGGGAAAAACGGCATTTTTTTTAAATCTAAAGAAATACCTACTAAAAACAAGGTAATTGTCATAATAATTATTCCTATAATCTTCATTGTATCATCCAGAAGATTATATACATAAACTTGATAATAGTTTAATATCATAAATAGAACTAACGACATTGTTGATATTAAATTAATAGGGTATTTAAATATATATTTGGGAATCCTTAAATAGCCAAAAAAGCTTAGAGTAGCAGGAAGAAGTATGACGAAGAAAAAATATATTTTGGGTATACATAAACCTATAATAAATAAGTTTAAGCATAAAATTCCAAACTTTAATGATTGAGTTTTTGTTATTCTACCTGTGATTTCCATTTTATCGTTTTCTCCGTAAATCTCGTGTTCAGATAAGCCACAACCTGTTGATTGATAGTAAGATACTGCTTTAGAAGCACATCAGGAAAATATAACCTTAGCGTGCGATAGCATTGCAATCCCCATTATACTGTTATCTTCTATATATCTTGATATACGGATAAATAATTGTTAGCTTGTATTTCTAAAGTAAAGTTCTGCTCAACTTTTTCACGACCATTAACGCCTAACTTCCTTAATCTTTCCTCATCCTCCAATACCCAGGCAATTCCTCTAACTAAGTCTTCTATATCAAAAGGTTTAGCCAAATAACCATTTTTTTGATGTTCTATCATATCACACATACCGCCAATATCAAAAGCCACGCAAGGAGTACCACAAGCTAAAGACTCCATAACTGTGTTTGGTAAATTATCTTGCACAGAAGGAGCAAGAAATACATCTGCCGCTGCATAAACTAAGGAGAGGGAAATATCATCATTTAATCTGCCTAAATAATGTGATTTAAAATCAAGTTCAGTAGGGTTTTTAGGTTTAGAAGATCCAAATACAACCAATTCTACTTGCTCTCTCCACCCTGATTGACTAAGCTTTTGTAAAGCTGATTGTAGTAAATTAAAACCTTTTCTAGGATCGCTCGTTGCACTCATAGCTCCAAACAGAATCAGTTGCTTATCTTCAGGTAAACCGAGAATAGTCCGTGCTACAGATTTTTCAACTGGTTTATACTGTTTCGTATCCAGTCCATTAGGAATAACCTCAATTTTGAGATTTTTTAGTAAGGAACTAGAAGCCGCACATTTAGCCAGCCAATGACTTGGAGTAACTATAGTTAGATTTAACTCTTGCCATGCTTTAGCTTTACGTTGCCAAATCCAGCGTGATAAGTCTTTTTCTTTATTGCTGTGCAGTTGGGGACAAGCACCACAGGAGTTTGTGTAATTCATACAATCTCCGTTGTAGTGACATCCTCCTGTAAATGCCCACATATCATGGAGTGTCCAAACTATGGGTTTTTTGAATTTAGCAATAGTCTCTATCTTTAGATAGCCACCATTAATCCAGTGTAAATTAATCACATCAGGATTGATTTGAGCTACTTGTGCGGCTAAGTTATCTGGTAGCCATTGAACGGAATAGGTAGAGCGATCGCGCTGGGGATAAAATTGTAATGG
>JBJTUF010000061.1:0-14204 GCA_046080565.1 Cuspidothrix sp.
AGCAAAAATAAGGTGTAGATGTCTAGATTGCATTGTGCTGTCGAGGGTTTAGTAATTTCTCTCATTCTCCCATACCCATTACTAGACGACCCTTATTTATTAATTCACTATTTTGTTATTCTGTCAATGCGTAAGTCCTAAAGAATTAGAAAATAAACGCCTTAAGGAACGCCTAGAATTTGTTCTTTCTGCCAGTCCGGCTATTATTTATACCTGCCAAGTTGCTGAAATTTTTTCCACTACCTTTATTAGCAAAAACGTCCAGAATATTCTCGGCTATACAACCCAAGAATGGTTAAAAGATCGGAATTTCTGTTTAGATCATATTCACCCAGAAGACTTACCCCAGGTTTTAGCAAAACTATCCAAACTCGAAGAACAGGATTCTTGCGTCTATCAGTATCGCTTTTTACATCAAGATGGTAGTTATCGTTGGTTAGAAGATGAATTTCGCCTAGTGCGGGATGAAACGGGAAAAATAGTGGAAATGATCGGTTATCTTGTAGATATTACTGAACAACAAGCAGCACGGCAGGAACGGGAAATGGTAGAAGCAGAAATCCTCCGCAGTCGGGATTTGCGGGAGGCCATTTTTAATGAATCTGCTGATGCTTTATTCCTAGTTGATACAGAAACAGTAAAAACTCTAGACTGTAATCAACGGGCGGTGGAGATGTTTGCTGCTCACAGTAAACATGATCTGATTGGGATTGAAGGACATAATTTACAAAACCAGCAGTTCACTAGCGCGGAAATAACAGCAATTAATCAAGAGATGGAAACCTACGGGGTTTGGAGTCGGGAACTGGAATATAAAACTTTTCAAGGTGAATTATTTTGGGGTAATTTAGCCGCCAAGCAAATTACAGTAGCCGGTCAAAAAATGAACCTGGTGCGAGTGACAGATATTAGCCAACGTAAATTAGCGGAAACTCAACTCCAGGAGACAAATAAACAACTAGCTGCTTCCAATGAAGAACTAGCCCGCGCTACCCGTCTCAAAGATGAGTTTTTGGCGAATATGAGTCATGAACTTCGCACTCCTTTAAACGCTATTCTGGGTATCTCGGAAGCGCTGCAAGATGAAGTATTTGGTATGATCAATCAGCAACAACGCCGTAGTTTAGAAACTATTGAACGTAGTGGTAATCATTTATTAGCTTTAATTAATGACATTTTAGATTTATCGAAAATTGAAGCTGGTCAGCTAGAATTAGACTGCTCTGAAATAGTCATTAGTCAACTTTGCCAATCCACTCTATCCTTTATTAAACAGCAAGCTTTCAAAAAACAGATTCAGCTTGATGTGAACATTCAAGCTAATTTACCAGATTTACTGGCAGATGAACGGCGTATTCGCCAAGTTTTAATTAATTTACTCAATAATGCTGTCAAATTTACCCTCGAAGGCGGGACTATTACCTTGACGGTAACAAGGGAACAACATCCCCCAGAATCAAACATTTCCCATCTACGAGACTTTATTAGAATTGCTGTCATTGATACAGGCATTGGTATTGCCCCGGAAAATATCCATAAACTATTTCAACCATTTGTACAAATTGATAGTGCTTTAAACCGAAAATATACTGGTACAGGTTTGGGTCTTTCTCTCGTCAGGCGGATTGTAGAGATGCACGGCGGAAAAGTATCTGTCACCAGTCAAATCGGTGTGGGCAGTAGTTTTATGGTTGATTTACCCTGTACAAATATCCCTACCTCTGCTTGTAAATCTCCAAATCGAGATGAGCCTGATTTAGTAACTATTCTCAATAATACCGCCGAAAGATCACCCCTAATATTACTCGCAGAAGATAATGAAGGTAATATCCTCACTTTCTCCAGCTATTTAGAGGCTAAAGGATACCGAGTAATTTTAGCAAACAACGGTAAGGAAGCGATCGCCCAAGCCCAAGCCCATCATCCTGATTTAATTTTGATGGATATTCAAATGCCGGAAATGGATGGTTTAGAAGCCATCAAACAAATTCGATTAATCCCAGATTTAGCTACTCTACCCATTATTGCCCTCACAGCCTTTGCCATGCCTGATGATCAAGAAAAATGTTTAGCCGCAGGAGCAAATGATTATCTAGTAAAGCCTGTAAAACTCAAGCAATTAACCGAATCTATTCAACAGCTTTTGGTTGACCGTTGACCATTGTACGGGCGAACGGCCATTCGCCCCTATTGCACCCCTTCCAAGAGCAGGTTTTTTACATTGTCGTCTGGTGCAAACCCTAGGGTTTGCTGAAAAAACCGACAACCCAAATATATTAAAGGTTTGAGGCTAATAAACACGAAAGTAGGTGCAAGACTTGAGAGGGTATATCTGAAAAAGCGTGCATTTTAGGTCGGAGAAATCCAAAAATTTGGGGATGACAGATAGCCCAAACTCTTGCCTTTTGCCTGCCTCCATGGAAAGACTTTTTCAGCAAACCCTAAATAGAATTAGGGATACCTAAAACTGTACAGGGAAAGTTATTTCCTAGATTTTCTATCATCGGATCATTTCCAGATTGACAGCCTAAAAGCAGAATATCAGCCATTTCAGATTCCACAACTTTTTTAAATTCTTGGGCAATGTTGCCAAATCGCAAATGATATTTAAAAGAGCCTTGCCATTCTTCAGCTAGAGTTTTTGCTTGCCATAGAATTTTATCGGCTTCTTTAAGAGAAGTTCTGAATTCTCTTTCTAGATGCGGTAAAATTGAGGTGGCTTTAGGTTGAGTTAAGAGGAAGTTAACAGGCTTGGATAGATTATTTAATTCCGGTTCTAATGAGGGTTGATAATCACATAACTTCAATATATCAACCAACTGATAATTAACGTTTTCTTCTACTACATAAACAGCTTGCACTGTAACTTGAGTATTACTAGCTAAACTTGTTTGATGGCAAATCCAAAAAGCAATATCTAGGGCTGTATGACTTTCAGGTGAACCATTATAGCCTACAATTAAGTTAACTGATTTGGCCTCGGACACTCTTTCAGAAAAACATTTTTGATCCTCTGGTAATAATACCATTTCTTCAATTAGGTCATCACGACCCATAGCACTTTGTAAACGTGCTAACATTGGTTTAATTTTCAAAGTTTTACTTCTCTCCTTAGAAACGATGGACGAATGAGAAGCAGGGATGACAATTTTAAATCTCAGATTGAGCTTAAATTCCCAATCCGTAATTTAAAATTGATTAAGGAAAACCCAATGATAACTGCCATTACAGCCAATATTTTGGGAGTTCCTTCCATTGCCGACGGAGTTAGCTGACGGGCTAAGACTGGAAGGTGTCTCTCTGAAAGATTAGCCCCAAATACGTGGTTCCTCCGCTTTAAATTCAGCTTTCATGAATTTAAATTAGGCTACCCGCTAAAAACATAGTAACAATATTTGACTAGGTTTTGATAATGTCAAGGTTAAGAATATAGAGGATATGGTTTTAAGGAAAAGTTAAGTAGCTAATTTTTTCTATTTTCCTCGATATTTTAATGATAGGACTTAGGCACGAATTACGGAATAACTAACCGTTACAAGACGCACCAGAACACAGAGGAATAATAGTTTAAGAGTTTTTGCCTAAATCCTAAATGATTCAGATTAATTCCACCTAGTCAAAATTCACAAAATTCAAATTTAGCAATAATTCATTGTTAAATGCTATTTTATCGCTATTTCCTAAATTTTAGGAAAAATTAACTTCCGGCGGGATATTTGTGTCATTATCTTCACAATTTTGAGGAGTTATTGCTGTTAAGCTTATCATTCACAAATGTTTGTTCACAATGCTAATTTTTGATCAATTATTAGCAGTTTTTAGCACTTCGTTCTCAAAAGATCAATCGCCGTTACAAAAACCTCCACCTGCCTCCTGTCGCCTGACTCCTGCCTTCTTTATGAAGTTATGTAAAGGTGTGTGGTAACAAAAAGCCAATGTTTGAATGGTAAGCTAAACAGTGACACATAAAAGTGACTTAGGATGAAGTGTTAAATGGGTCTTTCCTCAACAGTTCCGCTCCTCCTTCGGGCTGCTCGCGGTGAACAGGTAGATCGTCCCCCTGTGTGGATGATGCGACAAGCAGGACGCTATATGAAAGCGTATCGGGATTTACGGGAGAAGTATCCTTCTTTTCGGCAACGCTCAGAAATTCCAGAAGTAGCGATCGAAGTTTCCCTCCAACCCTGGAGAGCTTTCCAACCCGATGGAGTGATTTTGTTTTCCGATATTGTCACCCCTTTACCTGGTATGGGGATTGAAATGGATATTGGGGAAGGGAAAGGACCGATTATTTTTTCGCCCATACGCACTCAAGAACAAATTGACAATTTGCGTCCTTTAGATCCTGAAGCTGCTTTACCTTTTATCAAAACGATTTTGCAAGCATTACGGCAAGAAGTGGGTGATAAATCAACGGTATTAGGCTTTGTTGGCGCTCCTTGGACTTTAGCGGCTTATGCGGTGGAAGGTAAGGGTTCTAAAACCTATTCCATTATCAAAAACATGGCTTTCTCAGATCCAGCTATTCTACATCAACTATTAACTAAGTTGGCTGAGTCTATCGCAGATTATGTACGCTATCAAATAGATTGTGGCGCGCAAGTTGTGCAGATGTTTGACTCTTGGGCGGGACAATTAAGCCCCCAAGATTATGATACCTTTGCTTTACCTTATCAAAAAATGGTGTTTGATCTAGTCAAACAAACCCATCCTGATACACCATTAATTTTGTTAGTTACGGGTAGTGCTGGACTTTTAGAAAGAATGGCTACCTCTGGTGCAGATATTCTGACCATAGACTGGACGGTAGATATGGCAGATGCTAGAGGTAGATTAGGTAAGCACGTAAAAGTACAGGGTAATCTTGATCCGGGTGTATTATTTGGTTCTAAGGAATTTATCCGCGATCGCGTTCTTGACACGGTTCGCAAAGCTGGTAACTGGGGACATATTCTCAACCTCGGCCATGGTGTACTACCAGAAACTCCAGAGGAAAACGTCGCTTTTTTCTTTGAAACAGCGAAAAATCTCAACGCTTTGGTTTAGTTTCTGCTTTTATTTCTGGTTTTTTTACTGGGTGGGTTTTTGCCCACCTAATTTTTATTAAACGCAAATGAACGCAGATAAACGCGGATATTCAATTTTTGACTTTTGACTTATAGCTGTAGCCAGGATGATTAGGACATAATTTATCCTTGAAACATAATCATAGCAAGGGTTTTACTCTTGCCTCTTACCCTCTACTATAGATCCCCCTCCATCACAAAACGAAGGGGGATAAAATATCAAACCTAAGCAGTGAAATACTTAGCTACAGAATGATAAGCAATAATAGCAGTCGTAGACTGTTCAGGATATAACTGTTCACTTTCATCCATGTACATTTTCATCCTATCAACTCCCAACAACTCTAACTGCTTATGCTGATCCTGAATATTCGGACAAGCAGGATAACCGAAACTATACCGAGAACCTTGATAACGCTGCGCCAACATATCCCGAATATTATCCGGTTCAGAATCACCAAAACCTAACTCCCGGCGGATTCTAGCGTGTGTATATTCTGCCAAAGCTTCCGCCACCTGTACCGCCATACCATGAAAGTACAGATAATCAGTGTATTGATTATCAGCAAATAACTTTTGTCCAAACTCCGTGGCCACTTCCCCCACAGTTACCGCTTGCATCGGGAAAACATCAATAATTCCCGAATCTTTTGGTGCAAAGAAATCTGCAATACATAACCTATTAAAAGACTTCTGACGCGGAAACTCAAAACTTACTCTTACCTCTGGGTCTCTGCGGTTAGTTTCATAAATCAATAAACTATTATCCACAGACTGACAAGGAAAATACCCATAAATTACCTGCGGATGCAACAAATTCTCCTCAATAATCCGCGCTTTCCAATTTTCTAAAATCGGGTAAACCTTCTCACTTAAAAACCCTTGATATTCCTCCTTAGATTGTTCTTTCGGCTTCCTAAACTGCCATTGTCCAGCAATCAAAGCTTGCAAATCTAAATACCAGAATAATTCCTCTAAAGAAATATCATCAGGTTGTAAAAATTTCGTTCCCCAGAAAGGTGGTTGCGGACGTTCAATATCTATTGCTACAGCTTCTGAACGACGAGTATCTATTTCTTTCGGTTCAGCAGCTACCGTATCTTTAACAGTGTTATCTACTGTTGTATGATGACCATTGGTTGATTCTTCAGATTCTCCTAATTCATCTAAAAATCCTTGCAAATCATCCCAATTACCCGTAGCTTTTGCTGGCATTAACTTATCCATAAAATGCAAATCAGAAAACGCATCTTTGCCATAAACAACCTTACCTTTATAAGTATTTTGGCAATCTTGATTAACAAATTTAGGAGTTAAAGCTGCACCACCTAAAATTACCGGAACAGTAATTCCCTTTTCATTGAAAACCTGTAAATTTTCCTTCATAAAAGCGGTTGATTTTACTAACAAACCACTCATGGCGATACAGTCAGGTTTATGTTCTTCATAGGCTTGAATAATGGTTTCTACTGGTTGTTTAATCCCCAAATTAATCACCTTATAACCATTATTTGATAAGATGATATCAACCAAGTTTTTACCAATATCATGAACATCACCTTTAACAGTGGCAATCACAAAAATTCCCTTAGCATTATTACCAGATTCTGATTTTTCCATCAACGGTTCTAAATAAGCAACCGCCGCTTTCATAGTTTCTGCTGATTGTAATACAAAAGGTAATTGCATTTGTCCAGAACCGAACAATTCACCGACAACTTTCATCCCATCCAAGAGAAAAGTATTGATAATTTCTAATGGTGGATATTGTTCTAAAGCTATAGTTAATTGTTTTTCTAAACCGATTCTTTCACCGTCAATAATATGACGTTTTAATCTTTCTTCAATTGGTAGACTTTCATCAACGCCTGTGTTGCGTTTGGTTTTAACTCCTGCAAAAATTGTTGTCAATTCCGCCAAAGGATCATAAACGCAAACATTACCATCAAATCTGCGTTCATCATAGATTAATTGCCGACAAACTTCCTGATGTTGAGGTTCAATTTTCGACAGGGGTAAAATTTTACTCGCACTAACAATAGCCCCATCCATACCGGCAGACATTGCCTCATGCAAGAACATTGAATTTAACACCATCCGAGCAGCGGGAGTTAAACCAAAGGATATATTAGATACACCTAACATAATATGAGATCCCGGCAGGTTTTCCCGAATGCGGCGAATTGATTCTATGGTAGCTTTTCCGTTGGCTCTATCTTCTTCTATCCCTGTAGAAATCGGTAACGCTAAGGTATCAAAAAATATTTCTGTAGGGCGTATACCATATTCTACAGCTTGTCGGTACGCACGTTGGGCAATTTCAAATTTTTTATCTGCTGTGCGTGCCATGCCATCTTCATCAATTGTACCAATAACTACGCCAGCACCGTATTTTTTAGCCAGTTCTAACACCTTTAAAAATCTGGGTTCGCCGTCTTCATAGTTGGTAGAATTCAGTAAACACTTACCTCCGGCGACTTTTAAACCCGCTTCCATTTTTTCCCATTCGGTGGAATCGAGCATTAAAGGCAAGGTGACATTATTAACAATACGAGAGACTAACTCGTGCATATCACGCACGCCGTCACGTCCCACATAGTCAACGTTGACATCTAGGATATGAGCGCCTTCTTTAACTTGGCTTCTGGACATGGAAACCAAACCATCCCAGTCTTCAGCGTTGAGTAAGTCTCGGCATTTTTTAGAACCACTGGCGTTTAGACGTTCACCGACAATTAAGAACGAATTATCTTGATCATAGCTTTGAGTAGTATAAATTGATGCGGCTGCCGGTTCTAAACTGGGTTGTCTAACTTTGGGTTTTAAGTCTTTGGCAATTTCCGCTAACTGTTGAATGTGCGCTGGTCGTGTCCCACAGCAACCCCCAATCACTTGGACACCCAAATCTTCAACAAAGTGCATTAATGCCATACGTAATTCCATTGGTGTCAGTCTGTAATGAGCTTGACCACCAACGTTTTCCGGTAGTCCAGCATTGGGAATACAGGAAACTACGAAGGGCGAATGTTCTGATAAATACTTGATATGTGGTTTCATCAAATCTGGCCCAGTGGCGCAATTTAAACCAAGAATATCAATAGAGTATGGTTCTAAAATTGTTAGAACGGCTGCAATTTCCGTACCTACTAACATTGTCCCCATGCTTTCCATTGTGACGGACACCATTAATGGTCTTCTTTCGCCTATTTTAATAAATGCTTCTTCAATTCCATTCAGTGCAGCTTTAATTTGTAGTACGTCTTGACAAGTTTCTATTAGAAACAAGTCCACACCACCATCAAATAAAGCTTCTGCTTGTTCTGCAAAAGCAGCTTTCATGGTGTCAAAATCAATGTGTCCCAAGGTGGGGAGTTTGGTGGTTGGACCAATAGAACCTGCGACAAAGCGGGGTTTTTCTGGTGTGGAAAATTCTGCCGCGACACTTTTAGCTAATTCTGCCGCTTTTTTACTGAGATAATAGGCTTGGTCTGCGAGGTCATATTCTGCTAAAACTATGGATGTACCTCCGAAAGTATCCGTTTCTATTACATCTGCACCCGCAGCGAGGAAGTCACGGTGAACTTGAGCGACTGCTTCGGGCTTTGTGTGTACTAAGTATTCATTACAACCTTCATATTCTGCACCGCCGAAGTCTTCTGCCGTCAGATTTTGAGTTTGCAGGTTAGTTCCCATCGCACCATCAAAGACTATAACGGGAAGTTCTGGACTATGGAGACGTTCTAGGAAAGAATGTGTCATATTTGGGAAAAAATTGCGTGGACTTGGAATTGTTTTACCTTTATGTTTAAGTTATTTTGCCATCCAAATGTTAGAATTTTACACTGTATTTGATATTGTGTGTGTGATATCGTTTATGAGAATTAACTTAAATAGGAGTAATAACAGATAAAGCCTGGAATGAATCTGGTTATGAAGGTGTTAATCTAGCAAAACAAAAGCTAGGTGCTTATTAAGACAAAATCAAACATAACTGAACGCAGATAAATAGAATAAACATCCTGAAAATCCTCAAATACTAGACATTCTGATTCAGATAATATTTAAAAAATGATACAATATTAATAATCCACAAACCTGAAATGAAGATGGTTCAAATCCATATCAAATCCCTAAATATTGACGAATTTCTCAAATTGGCACAAACAAAACCAGCAAGTGAATTTATTAACGGTCAAATAATTAAAAAAACCATGCCTCAAGGAAAACATAGCGCAATTAAAATTATTAGTAGCAAGGGAACGAGGGGCAGGTATTTTGTATATTTCCACTGAGTTAGAGGAAGTTATGGCGATTAGCGATCGCATTGTGGTAATGTATAAAGGTGAGTTTATGGATATTTTAGATGCACAAATCAAACCGCAACTATTGAGTAGATTGGTTTGTTGATGGGTGGAGGAAGAACTTATAACCCTAAACAATAGCGAGTAGTTTATTCAATTAATAACATTGTTTTATCAGATAATCTAGCTACTGGGTTTTCTGGAAAGCGTTTTTGATCAAGAGAACGAATTTGAAAACACAAAAATACAGTTTCTAAATTTAAACCACTTTCCCCAGGAGAAATTCTTACATTTGTGGGATAATCATGAGGTATATTAGCGCCTTTCGTACCAACAATTACAGTGACAACTAGAGGAAGATTATTAATTACATCAATGGAAAGTACAAGTACCGGAAGTTCTCCAGCTTTTTCTCTACCTTGAACATCGCATATTTAGCCTATACTTCCCCACCGCAGAGTTGCAAAGTAGCTGAGTCAGCAATCTCAGATCAAATAGCCACAACTTTCTTAACAATTACCTCCTGAGAAGAAGCTAAGGAAACTTTTGCCAACTGAGGAGGAAGGAGACGGACAAGGTACTAGGGTGTAGGGATACAAATGTGAATGTCAGATATGAATCAAACTAACCAATAACTGGCAAATTAGTTTACACTGTATAAAGTGAAAGATTAAGAAATATTAACTTCTGCTCCCAGGGTACTCATGCAATGTATCGTAAATCGCCGCGCTCAGTTTTCAGCCAGTCATCGGTATTGGTTACCAGAACTGAGTGAAACCGAGAACTTAGAAAAATTTGGACTTTGCTCTAAATTTCCGGGACACGGACACAACTATGTCTTATTTATCTCCTTAGTTGGAGAACTAGATGAATATGGGATGGTTCTTAACCTGTCTGATGTGAAACACGTCATTAAGCGGGAAGTAACCGGTCAACTAGATTTTTCCTATCTCAATGATGTGTGGGCAGAATTTGGGCAAACTCTTCCAACTACAGAAAATATAGCGCGGGTGATTTGGCAACGTCTATCACCCCATTTACCTTTGGTTCGCGTACAGTTATTTGAACATCCTCAACTTTGGGCAGATTATATGGGTAACGGAATGGAAGCGTATTTTAGTGTTAGCACTCACTTTAGCGCGGCTCACAGATTGGCGCATCCTGATTTAAGTGTGGCAGAAAATACAGAAATTTACGGTAAATGCGCTCGCGTCAATGGTCATGGACACAACTATCATTTAGAAGTCACTGCCAAAGGGGAAATTGACCCCCGCACAGGGATGATTATTGATTTAGGGGCTTTAAATCAGGTAATTACTGATTACATCGTTGAGCCATTTGATCACACTTTTTTAAATAAAGATATTCCCTTCTTTAGTAAAGTTGTGCCAACTGCGGAAAATATTGCTCTTTATATTAGTAATACTTTGCGATCGCCTATTCAAGAATTAGGAGCAAAACTTTACAAAGTCAAACTCATTGAAAGCCCCAATAACTCCTGTGAAATCTACGCTGCTGACTCAGAAACAACTGCTGTTAATGCAACCGTAAGTCAACCTGTATTGGCAAGAGTTTAAAATCCTTAAATCCCCAATTTTTCCAAAAAATCGGGGATTTATACCTTAAAAAAGTTGACGTACTAAACATTTGAATCCTGGTAATAAAGGACTAATTAATTCATCTTCACTAAATAAAGTAGCTACTAACTTCAAAACAGCTTGTTGACGACGATAAACTTCAAGCTTTTTAGCCTTAAAATCACAAATCCAATATTCTTGAACTCCCTGGTTTGAATACAATTTTAGTTTAGATTCTCGATCTCGCTTTTCATTCTTTTCTCCTGAAGATAACACCTCAACCACTAATTCTGGTGCGCCGGTTAAGTGTCCACTTTCATCTAACAACCGTGATAGACATTCATGACTAGCCCAAACAACATCAGGAATCACATTATCAGCATCCGAGAAAATAATTCCTGGTGCAATAGCAACCTTCCCCAAGCCAGTTTCATCTGACCAATTACCGACAACTCTAGCTATATTGGCACAGCTAAATTGATGATTCCAATGTGGTGATTTTGTCACAAATAATTCTCCATCAATAATTTCATAACGATTTCTGTTATCACCTGTAAATAACTCTAAATCAGCAGTTGTCCAACGGACTGAAGCTACTTGCATCATAATCTCCTCCTATTTTCATCTTTGAAAAAATACTAATAATTTTAGTAGAGACGTTCCATGAAACGTCTCTGCATTAAATCTAATTAGTTAGCCATTCACCTGAGCAATAATAGTTCGATGACGGGGACTGTTGCTAGTAATAGTAGGAGTTTGGAAACCAGCCCCAACTAAGGCTTTTTCAATATCCAAACTGAAATATTCATCTAAATAAGGTTCGGTGCTTTTAAGCAACGTCAAAATATAAGTTGGCATTTTTTTGTAAATTTCTGATTTTGGATTCATGTCCATAATTGCTAAATGTCCACCGGGACGCAAAATACGTCTAGCTTCCGCAAAAATTCTGTGAGTTGCAGACTGGGGTAACTCATGACACATTAGAAAAATCGAAACCAAATCAAAGGAAGCATCGGCAATACCTGTAGACTCTGCTTGACTATGCACCCAGTTAATATTAGCTTGGCGTTCTTGAGTACGATAGTTAGCTACAGCTAGGAAATAGGGAGATAAATCTAAACCAGTAACTTTTGCTTGGGGATAAACTGCTTGTAAAGCAAAGGTACTTAACCCCACAGCACAACCTAAATCTAATATATCTTGAGGTGCAGGGGAAATTTGCCCAGTCAGAATATCATGGTAACTTTGACGCAGTTTAGCATCTCCTTGCGCTCCAGCTTCAGTCCAAATACTGGCATGGACAGTACGAGCAGCTACTTCTAACTCAAAGGCCGCTTGCCAACTTAAATCTCCACCCTCATAAGCATGAAATGAGCGGCAATAGTATTCTGGATAATTGATTTGGGGATTCTCTACTTTAGCCCAATCATTGCTCCAATCACGCTCTTGTAATCGTTCAACTTCCTCCATCCAGAGAACTCCTATTTTCTGGGCGCGTTTTATCATCATGTCCCGTGCTTGATGTTTGGCAAAATCAGATAAGGGTTTAATTGCCAAAATACCATTGATCAAACGAGAAGCTAAATCAGGAGCAGTGTTGATAGCGGTAGTCATAGATTAATCTTTGTCTGTGAGACTCTGTTTAACTTATAGCAGAAGGTAGGAGGCAGAAGTAAGAAAGCAGGAGGCAGGAGGCAGGAGGCAGGAAGACAATGTAGGGGCAAAGCATTCCGAGTCATAACTGTTATGTAAAAACTGATAATTAGGGTTTGCTGAAAAAACCGAAAACCCAAATATATCAAAGGTTTAAGGCTAATAAACAGGAAAGTAGGTGCAAGACTTTTCAAGGGTATACCTGAAAAAGCCTACATTTTAGGTCGGATAAATCCAAAAATTTGGGGATGACAGATAGCCCAAACTCTTGCCTATTGCCTACAGTTAGAGTCTTGTAGCTAAAACCACAAGTTGTTTATAGTTAATTAGATCAATAATATTTTTCCTAGAGTCAGTTTGAATCCATCCTTTTTCTATTAGTTTTTCCATAATTTTGCTTGTTTCTTCCAAGCTGATTTCTGTCACCTCTGCTAAATCTTTGAGGGGAATATTAAAAATTGTTTTACCTGAGTGTGATTCCTGTCCATAGCTATCAGCCAAACTGACTAAGGTATGAGCTAGTTTAACAGCAGGTGGTGATAAACGCATCTGTAAGCGTAGGTTAATATGACGGACTCTTTTGACCATCAGTTGTAGCATTCTATGATGTAATTGTGGATCTTTAAATAAAATTTGAATAAAACGCTCTCTAGAAACACTGAGCAATTTGACTTGAGAAAGAGAAATAACATCTGTTGATCGGGGAGATTCATCCAATACAGCCATTTCGCCAAAGAAATCTCCACGGCCTAAAATGGCGATCGCCACAGACTCTTCTCCTTTAGTGCGTCTGACTTTCACCCAACCAGAAACAATAAAGTAAACTGCATTACCCCAAGCATCTTCCATTAAAACAGCGCGTTCTGCGGGGTAATCATGTTCAGTGGCTATATTCAGCATCCATTCTATAGTTTGTGGGTTAGCTGTACTTAGCAATGGAAAAGTATCACTAAAAATATTGATGTTCATGCAATATATGTAAAGACTGCTTTGAATTACAGAAAAGGTAAAATTATTTAGGGTTTGCTGAAAAAACCGAAAATCCAAATATAGCAGAAGGCAAGAGGCTTTCTTGCAATAGGCAATAGTAAAACCCTCGCTATGATTAGGTTTCAAAGATCAATTATGTCCTAATCATCCTGCCTAGAGCTATATATCAAAGGTTTGAGACTAATAAACAGGAAAGTAAGTACAAGACTTTTCAAGGGTATACCTGAAAAACCGTGCATTTTAGGTTGGAGAAACCCAAAAATTTGGGCATGACAGATAGCCCAAACTCTTGCTTATTGTCTATTGCCTCTTGCCTACCCTTACAAAAGGACTTTCTGGTGCAACCCCTATTTTATACCTCTATATTTTAACCTGAGTTCGATGAACCTCACCCCAACCCCTCTCCGACCCACCAGACAGGCTGATTAGTTTGTTTGTGACAGCATAGAATCAAATTTTAAACCTCTCCTCGTTGCGGCTACGGTGTACACACAAGTGGGTGTAAAGTAGAAAGGGAAGTCCCTGAGGAGATAAAACAGGTGGAAAATCCAATTTTGATTCATGCACAAGAGCATAAAGGAAAAACATTCGGCGACCCAAGGCTGGTAAAAAGGGGG
>JBJTUF010000062.1:0-11076 GCA_046080565.1 Cuspidothrix sp.
TTGTTTGCGATACATTTTGATGCACCTTGATGCAAGGGTTTTTATCTATTTTACCCCTTTTTCTTGCACTTTGTTCCTTTTTTCTGCCCCCTCAACTCTTGATTTATCTAGGTTTTGTGTTTATTCAGCAAGCCCTACTTATGGAATTCAGTTGTCTGTGCGGAAAGAGAACAGGGAACAGTTTTAGCTACTTAATTTTTCGTAAGCAAAAAAGATTATCAACAACAGATAAACTCACAATAGAGATAAATACTGAACCGTGACAGACAACCGCTTGGGGATAAGTCAGGGAAGGTAGAAGGATATATATAATTGTGAGCAAGATTATGGCAGACTGGCAAAAAATTACTGGTGGTGTGACAGCAGCACGGGGGTATAAAGCTGGAGGAATTACGGCGGGGTTAAAGGCTTCGGGATTACCAGATTTAGCTTTAATAGTATCAGATGTGGAGGCGATCACTGCTGGTGTATTCACCACTAGCCATGTCAAAGCAGCTTGTGTAGATTACTGTCGTCAAGTGTTGCAAGGAAAACACAGTGCTAGAGCTATTCTCTGTAATGCGGGACAAGCTAACGCTGCTACTGGTGAACAAGGTGTGAAAGATGCCCAAGAATGTGCGGACTTATTAGCTAAGGAATTAGGTATTAACCCGGAATCCATTTTATTAGCTTCTACGGGGGTAATTGGTCAACGAATTAAAATGGATATTTTACGGGGTGGTATTCCCAAGGTTGTGGCCTCCCTCTCCTCCACTGGTTCAGATGCGGCCGCCGGGGCAATTATTACTACAGATTTAGTCACAAAATCTATTGCTTTAGAAACAACTATACATGATCGCCCGGTGAGAATTGGTGGTATTGCTAAAGGTTCGGGAATGATTCACCCTAACATGGCGACAATGTTGGCCTTTGTTACCTGTGATGCGGCGGTATCTTCGACTCTGTGGCAACAAATGTTAACTAGGGCGGCCGATAGAAGTTTTAATTCCATTACTGTAGATGGTGATACCAGTACCAATGATTGCTTAATTGCTTTAGCTAATGGTGAATCTCGCACCCCGGCAATTACGGAAATGGGGGTAGAAGCCCAGAAACTAGAAGCTATGTTAACAGAAGTATGTCAGCATTTGGCAAAAGCGATCGCTCGTGATGGAGAAGGTGCAACCTGTTTAATTGAAGTCCAAGTCAGTGGCGCACATGATGAATTAGCAGCGCGACAAATTGCCAAAACCATTGCGGGGTCTTCTTTGGTGAAGGCGGCCATTTTTGGTCATGACCCCAACTGGGGACGGATTGCTGCGGCGGCTGGACGGGCTGGAGTGCCTTTTGAGCAGGAAAATCTCTCGGTGAAATTAGGTGATATTTTACTGTTTGAAAACGGTCAACCTTTGCCTTTTGATAAGGCGGCGGCCAGTGCATACTTGAAAGCAGCAACTAATGGTGAATATCTGCAATCAGATACGGTGTTAATTTCCGTCGGTGTGGGTCATGGTCATGGTGTTGGTAAGGCTTGGGGCTGTGATCTCAGCTATGATTATGTGAGGATTAACGCTGAGTATACGACGTAAATAGATTAGTCTTTGATAAGTAAGTAGGCTTAATTAATTGTTAAATAGTGGAACAGGCTTCTAGCCTGTTGACAGGCAAGATGCCTGTCCCACATTTTATATTTAATTGCAACCAGCTACTTATCAAACAGGAAAGCACATTGCAATATTATAGAATGTGTTAGAGATGGCGTAACGCACCATGATTAATAATTTGGTGCGTTTACCCTACATAGATATGTTTTTGATCTAACTCTATGGCTTTTAAGTACCACCAAGGAGTAAATTTAATTGATAACTATTATTAGTAGTCGTGCTGCACCGGAACAGATTCAACAGATGTTACAAGAGTTAAAATTTTATATCAAGGTAGCAGTAGACCTGGAACGTCATATTTTAGCTGGTGGTGGTGAAATGCACTTTTATTGTGAACAAGTATTACTAGAACATGGTAGCCAACAACAGGATATCTGGGCGGCTAGTTTCAGGCCAGACAACAAAGAGATAATTTTTGAATCTATGGTTAATTTACGTCCTAGACAAAATCGGTCAATGGAAATTCTGGACGCTAAAATTAGAGAACAAGTTGCTTCTATTATTATGGAGTTTCTGGGATGACTAATCTAAGTTCTTTACAAGCAACATTTATTAAAGATGATGTTTATATCCGGTTAAATAATCTCAATAGTCACTTAATCAAAATTCAATCTTTATCGCAAGATTCTGTTAATGATGATCTGGTGAAAATTTTGATTAGAGAGACAATGTATTTTATTGAGTGGATAGCTCCAGATGTAGAATTTGATTATGCTTTTGAATTAGCTAATCTCGGAAGATTTCTTACTAGATGGTTGTTTAATGCAGAAGCTTGGAATAACACAGCAGCCAAAAATGATATAAACCAAGAACTTAACAGTTGGTTAGTCCGGTTTCAGTCCCTTAAAAGGGATTAAGTTTTGATCAAGAGTGTGATCAGTTTCCCGTTTACTTCCACCGTAGTGTTTCAGTCCCTTAAAAGGGATTAAGTTTTGATCAAGTTATCGGGCTTGAACTTGCCGAGAAATATCGCTGTTTCAGTCCCTTAAAAGGGATTAAGTTTTGATCAAGCCAGCTAAAAGCTGGAGTAATTCTTCCTTACTTAGTTTCAGTCCCTTAAAAGGGATTAAGTTTTGATCAAGTGGGCTTCTCCCCCCCTTGCCTCACTCTTATACTAGTTTCAGTCCCTTAAAAGGGATTAAGTTTTGATCAAGTTAGTACAAGTTTCATTTTGTTTTTTGACTTGGTAGCGGTTTCAGTCCCTTAAAAGGGATTAAGTTTTGATCAAGGTTAAGCCTTCAACACTATCGCTATCATAATCAATGTTTCAGTCCCTTAAAAGGGATTAAGTTTTGATCAAGTCCTGTAGTTCCTCCTCTGTAAGTTTAGAAGAAACGTTTCAGTCCCTTAAAAGGGATTAAGTTTTGATCAAGCATAACCCCCATCATGACAGGATAATATTCTCTAAGTGATTGTTTCAGTCCCTTAAAAGGGATTAAGTTTTGATCAAGTAGATGTTATGAGTCAACAAAAGTTATCTGAGATATGTTTCAGTCCCTTAAAAGGGATTAAGTTTTGATCAAGCGGAGATAATGCACGCCCCGACTTAATTCCACAGAAAAATGTTTCAGTCCCTTAAAAGGGATTAAGTTTTGATCAAGTTAACAATCTTGTTAAACTCCCGCACAATATATTGTTTCAGTCCCTTAAAAGGGATTAAGTTTTGATCAAGCTTGGGTGTAGAGGCAAAAAAGCCTAGTTTACAGCTTGTCAAGTTTCAGTCCCTTAAAAGGGATTAAGTTTTGATCAAGCTTATACGGAAAATTCCCCCATATATCGCTAGATGGAAGTTTCAGTCCCTTAAAAGGGATTAAGTTTTGATCAAGTCGGAGAATTCAGGCAGGCGGGGCGATCGCACTGTTTCAGTCCCTTAAAAGGGATTAAGTTTTGATCAAGTCTTTGTTGATGTCAAAGTCTCCAGTTAATATTGAGGTTTCAGTCCCTTAAAAGGGATTAAGTTTTGATCAAGTTTTTGATAATAATTGACTCAATATTTTGAGTAGAAGTTTCAGTCCCTTAAAAGGGATTAAGTTTTGATCAAGATGTGGTTTGCAGCGACCGTGATTTATGTGATGAAACTATAGAAGTTTCAGTCCCTTAAAAGGGATTAAGTTTTGATCAAGTTTTAATAAATTCTTGGCAGAAATTAAGGAAGATTTGTTTCAGTCCCTTAAAAGGGATTAAGTTTTGATCAAGAAAAAAGGTGAATCAGCCCAGTTTTCCGTTGCTGTGTTTCAGTCCCTTAAAAGGGATTAAGTTTTGATCAAGTCCGCCAGTCGAAAAGCCTATTAATAGGGAGTTCTGCCATTGATTTTGGCAGATCGGATCAAAAATCCCATTCCAGCCGCTTATATCCCTTTAAGTATTTTGCAAGATCAAACTAAATCCCTTGCGTTGTCTAGGTTCTGTAGTTTTGGCGAACCTCCGGGGTTTTTGCCCTCGCTTGTGGTTTGCCAAAAAATCCCTAAAAATATAGGACTGCCAGCAGCATAGTTCCGGCTGGTCTATGAGAATTGTCACCAAAATCTCTTACTTTTGGGCTATTGCAAATACATGAAATAGCTTACAAGTCATATTCTTATTGCTAAGAATCCCGTCCAAACTGCGGTAATTTGATAATAACAAACTATTTAGTTTTTGTCAAGCGTTTCTTTTTAAATCTTTTGGGTTTTTGATAGATCAATTTAGTATTGAAATATTTAACCGTTCCTAGTTCAAAACCGCTATTTTGTTTATGGTTTCTGGCAGCGTTAACATCAGCTTGTTGCACCTGATCAAATAATTCACATTCAGAATTTTTGCAGATGAACTCATGTTGTGATAGTCGTTCCCCTTTTTTGCCACAACAATGGCAAGTTTGAGAACTATAATTAGCCTTTGCACCTTCAAAACTACCGCCCCTAGTTTCTACTTTTTGTTTAGTCTTAGCTTTAAGATCACCTAAACATCTTTGTCTCATAATCCAATTTAAACCACGTTTAGCAGATGCACCATTATGGGCATAACCGACACCTTCAGGCAATGATTGAGGTTCAGCTTGTTTTAATAAGTTATTTAACTGGGTATCTTCCCAACAAACATGATCATAAGTTCTACTAATTCTGGTAGATAATTTATGATTAAAACAATTGGCAGAATTAGCACCTCTTTCTTGCAAGCGGGATATTTTAGCTTGTAATTTAATTTCGTTTTTGGTTTTAGGTCTAGTACCTTTATTTCCTGATGCTTTCCATTTAGCATCATTAATATCTTTGGCTTTATTTAACTGTGGTTGTAATTCTTCAATATGAATTGATATCCTTTCTCTAGTCAAATTTGGTAAAAACAAAGCACCGTGATCTGTAGATGCAATGGCACTTACACCCGGATCAATTCCCACCGATAAGTTTTTAGAAGAACTGGAAATAAATGATTGTTTTATTTCTTCAGTCACATGATCAAGTTTACTGACTAATTCTAAATATTGTTCGCTTTCTTCACCAAACTCTTTTTTAACTTTTGGTAGCTGCTTTGTCAGCTTGGCTTTTTCCTCTTGTAATGGGTGAGCAACTACGATATTAATATAATATCCCGAAGGTTTTTTAGTAATCATATAGGTTCTAGCAACTACATGATCTAAATCTAATCTCTCACCCCAACTTTTATCAATCACTGCTAATTTACCTAAACCAGTAACAGTAATTAAGTTATTTTCAGTATCTATCCTATTGGGAGGGCATTGATTATTTGATAAGGTGATCAAAGGTATATCTGCATTTTTGAATTTAGGTTTTCTGCTGTTGGGTCTGGCAGTATCTAAAAATGCTAACCAAGATTGTTTAAAAATTCCAGAGTTCCGCCAATATAATGACTAGATACTGTTAAATCTGCGATGTTTTCCAATGCCCTCATACTATTTAAACCAGCTAAATTATCTAATTTAGCAATGTCTATTAATTCCCTTCCCTCAAACTTACCACTAGGAAAAGTTCTGTACTGATGGGATTCAATTTTAATCCGTTCCCAAGGTTTATCACCTTTAACTAATTTACTACCTTTAATATGAATAATTTCCCCTTTTTTATTTTTAATGGGAATTACAAAATTTTCATCACGTTTCCAATAATTCCCACCTGTAGCTATCTGACAAGATAAGCCTTCATAACCACTATTAGCCATACGCAAAGGGGTTTTGATAATACCATCGAAACTAAAAGGCGACCATTTAGAAAATATCTCAAATTTAGCGACTAATTTTTTATCAGCTTCAGATAATTTAGGTTTTAATGCTGGATTAACCCCATAATAATTTCTAACTATTTCCTGTTGTCCCGGTTTGAGTTTAGCCAAATTTTCAGCAGCTTTATCTAATTTATTTTGCAGTTTTTCCGCCCAAGAATACCAGGTTACACAGTGGTTATGCAGTTGGTTAGATAGTACCTTATTCCAGAGCCATTCTAATTCAGATATATACTGATTAAAAAGAGCAACTTGATCTGGTAGCAGGTTGATTTTTATTTTGATAGTTTTCATGACTCTGGATTGTTGATTATCAAGAGGTATAGAGTGATAATATTGCAGGAGTGGTTTGCGATCGCTCAACTAGGAGTTAACCACATAAATTAATACCAACTTAGCATACATCTTATACCAGGAGGCAGTGGGTAAGCGTTTAGCACTGCTAAACACCTACGATTAATTTAATGTAATTCAAATTTTATGGAATAAAAAATATATCAATACATTTAAGCGTAAAATAGAAAGTTAATAGATCCCTAACTTCTCAAAGAAGTCGGGGATCTGGGTTTTAGGTGTTTTAACCTTCGCGTACTTATATACTAAATATAAATTGCTTGAATATTTAAGACACTTTTACCTGGCGGTGTATCTTATGAGGTTACGTTCACTTCAATTGATTTTTATAGCTGGTTTAGTAGGTTTACTTTCCTGGTTATGGACTCCCACAGCTTTAGCATTAACACAACTGAGATTATTTGATATTTCCTACCATGATTGTCCATCAGAACTAGCTACTGGAACAGTCGCCAGCAATGGTTCAAATTTTGCTAGTTGCTTTCTAGTTACTGGTAAGGTAGAAAACAAGACCTATAAGACTGTGTATGATGCGGATATTTTTGGCCGCATTTATGATAAAAATAATGATCCAATCTTACAAAATCGGACTCGTTTGGGTTCTATAGCCGAAGTCCCTCCGGGAGTTAGTGATTTTGAATTTCGTATTTCTGTACCTAATAATCAGCCTTTACCATTACAGCTTAAACAGTTTAAGGCTGCGGGTTTTAGTGGTCAAGTGAGAAGATAAACTGTTACGCACATACATGGTTATAACGGGGTATAAATCCCCGTTTTTCGTGCAAACCCTAATTAAAATCCCTGTGTCAATCCGCTACGAGCTAAACCGCCAAGAAGATCACTAACAATGTTCAATGCTAAAAATGCTAGGATAGGGGAGAAATCCATGCCACCCAAAGGGGGAATAATGGAACGGAACAGGTTGAGGTAGGGGTCGCTAATTTGGCTTAAAGCCGCAAAGGGTTGATTATACCAGTCAACAGAGGGAAACCAAGTCAATAGGACTCGAATAATTAGCAAACAACTGTAAATAAATACAAACTTGTCCAGGGTGGTAATGAGTAAATTCATGGATGGGTAACTTTCCTGTTAGATGTCAAACATAGATTCATGATTGATTTTAATTTAGCGCACGTGATAGTTGTGTGGCTATGAATATAACTAAGGAAATCGTGAAGATTGTTTATTCATTGCCAACAGATGAATTATTGTTGACATTTCCCAAGTGCTTACGCACATCATCTATTGTGGCATTGAGTTGGGCAATTTTATCTTCGAGCGATCGCCTCGTTGCTTCTATTTCTACGTTTTCACCAGAGGAGGCTTTAATTTGCCGTCTTTTTGCTGTTCCTGACCGGGAATCAGTTTCAGTAGCATTTAAACCTTCTTCCTCTCCATTTGCCAGTCTAGCATCTAAACGCGAACTAATGACCGCACCTAAAACACCACCAACTACACCCCCTATTAATGTTCCCAGCATTAAACCACTAGCAAAACCATCTTGTTGACTCATATTTTTACCGCCTTCCTTGAAAATAAGCAACTTTGACCATACTTTAGCTATTTTCACAGACTTCGCTGCATCCTTGGTTAAGTCCCAAAAATGCGATCGCCCGCATCCCCTAATCCTGGTACGATATATCCCTGATCATTCAGCGTTTCATCAATAGTAGCGGTATAAATAATCAAACCAGGATAAGCACCAGCTAACTTTTGTAAAGCCGGAGGACAAGCAACCACAGATACAATCCGAATTAAAGCTGGATCAACACCTCTTTTAGTCAATTCCTCCATTGCTGTCATTATAGATCCTCCAGTTGCCAACATTGGCTCAGTAATTAACACCCGTGTTTCAGGAGCAAATTTTGCTGGCAATTTATTCAAATAACAAACCGCTTCTAGAGTTTCTTCATTTCGCGCCAAGCCAAGATGGTAAACTGATGCTAAAGGTAGTAAACCCTGCGCTCCCTCTAACAACCCTAACCCAGCCCGTAAAATCGGCACAACAGCCACAGGTATCTGAGGATCAATAAAAGTTGCCGGACAGGTAGCCAAGGGCGTTTGTACAGTCGTTTCTTGCGTTGGTAGCCACTCCCTCACCGCTTCATAAGTCAGCCATTTACCTAACTCCGTAATAGCAGAACGAAATAATACCGATGGTGTAGCTACATCACGGGCAACTCCTAACCAATGCTGAATTAGGGGATGGGGTGGAACATAGATACGCAGTTGTTGTTGCGTCATAACCAAAAATAGGCGGCTTGATAATTGTCTTTTTACTGAAAAATCATCATACAGCAGAATTCACACCAGTCAGGCTGAAAATCCCCACCATACTTCCTTTCCTGACAACCCGACTAAAATTATTGCCAATAACTATCATTAGTAGTTGACATTAATTCTCAATCATGGTTATACTAATGTTCAAGTGTTCTCCTCTCTTTAAAGGATCGGTAGGCGGGATAAGTCAGCAGCAGCAGACTTTTCCCACTTTTTTATAAGTAGTCGTGCAAAATAAATTTTATATTTTGGAGAGGGAATAGGGAACAGGGAACAGGGAAAAGATTTTACCAATTACCAATTACCAATTACCAATTACCAATTACCAATTACCAATTACCAATTACCCATTACCCATTACCTACTATGTTATTTGATGTCATTATTATTGGTTCTGGTATTGGTGGCCTAGTTACAGCCACCCAATTAGCAGCAAAAGGGGCAAAAGTTCTTGTCCTAGAAAGTTATGTCATACCAGGTGGTAGTGCTGGTTATTTTCAAAGACAAGGATATACATTTGATGTTGGTGCATCCATGATTTTTGGCATGGGAAATAAAGGTACAACCAACTTACTCACCCGTGCTTTAGATGCAGTCAATGTCAATTTAGAAACCATTCCTGATCATGTCCAAATTCACTATCATCTCCCAGATAATTTAGATATCAAAGTTGATAGAGATTATGAAAAATTTTTACAAAATTTGATTGCTTATTTTCCCCATGAAGCCAAAGGAATTAGGCGTTTTTATGATCAATGTCAAAAAGTATTTAATTGCCTAAATAATATTGAATTATTATCCTTAGAAGAACCTAGATATTTACTACGAGTATTTCTCAAAAATCCCTTAGCTTGTCTAGGTTTAGCTAAATATTTACCATTAAATGTAGGAGATGTTGCCCAACGTTATATTAAAGATCCCCTATTATTAAAATTTATTGATATAGAATGTTATTGTTGGTCAGTAGTTCCAGCGTCCATGACACCGATGATTAATGCTGGTATGGTGTTTTCTGATAGACACTATGGCGGGGTAAACTATCCTCAAGGTGGAGTGGGGAAAATTGCCGAAACATTGGTAACAGGTTTAGAAAAAGCTGGTGGTAAAATTCAATATCAAGCCAGAGTCACCAAAATCATTACAGAACAGGGAAAAGCCATTGGTGTAGAACTAGCCAATGGTCAGACTTATCACGCAAAAAGAATAGTATCTAATGCTACGCGCTGGGATACCTTTACAAAATTACTGCCACCAGAAAATTTACCACCTAATGAGAAAACTTGGCAACAGAGATATGAAAAATCTCCCAGCTTTTTAAGTTTGCATATAGGTGTAAAAGCCTCTATTTTACCTGTGGGAACAGAATGTCATCATATTTTATTAACAGAATGGCAAGAAATGACAGCAGCGCAAGGTACTATTTTTGTTTCTATTCCTACTTTGCTTGACCCCAATTTAGCACCACCAGGATATCATATTATCCATGCCTTTACCCCTGATTGGATCACTAATTGGCAAGGACTTTCACCACAGGAATATGAAGAAAAAAAAGAAATAGTGGCAGGGCAAATTATTGACAGACTGAAAGCCATTTTTCCTGGTTTAGATGGTGGTTTAGATTATTTAGAAATTGGTACTCCTCGCACCCACCGCCGCTTTTTAAACCGGATAGATGGAACTTATGGCCCTATACCAAAACGTAAATTATGGGGTTTATTAGCAATGCCTTTTAATCGCACTGCTATTCCTGGTTTATATTGTGTAGGAGATAGTACCTTTCCCGGACAAGGTTTAAATGCGGTGGCTTTTTCTGGGTTTGCTTGCGCTCACCGTATTAGTGTAGATTTGGGAATAAGGAAATAGATAAATTGTTAAGCATAAAGTTTGTAGTGAGGAATTTATTCCTTATTACAGGACTCAAGTCCTAACTACGAACTTATTTCTAGAGTTACTAAAGATAGTGCTTAATCTGGTATCTGATCAACCTTAAATCTACTATATTTGCCACGCACTCACATATAATTATTATGAGAGTTTAAATTGTTAAATTAGGAATAAATTCCTGACTACAAACTTTTAAATAATTGAGATTTTGCAGTTATTTTGTGATGCTTTCGTATGTGATTCATGGTAAAAATAAATCCCAGGAAAAATAAACCTATATTAATGTTAGGTTCAGGAACAGATTGGAGTTTACCTTTGAGTGCAACTGCATCGTTACCACAATCTAAAAATATATTGGCAACATAATTACCATTGGGAATTAAACTTTTATTAAAGCGAAATCCCATGGTATAAGTTCCTGTGGCTTGAAAATGTCCAAAATCTAACCCGGCTGTTGTTAAATCATTCTCATTTAACATATAAATATCACCAATTTTATCACCTAAATCAATGACATTGAGAATAGGTATATAACCGCCAGAATTGCTGTAGTAATCCTGACAGGAGGACAAGATAGCGAGAAGCTAGAGAGAGCAAGCTTCATAGCTCTTTGCCCTTTGATGTAATCCTTCAACCGATAGCGGCTAAATTGCATTAATTCTTCTATAGTTTTTTGGAACATTTGATGTACCCCAAG
>JBJTUF010000063.1:0-10563 GCA_046080565.1 Cuspidothrix sp.
TGAGAGGCCGTTCCTCCCTCTCAAACTCTCCCCCCTAGAGTATTTATAGGGGCTTCGCCCCTATAACCCCATTTTTTAGATCTTAACGATTCTAACGTTCGGTATTTCATTACGAGAGCGAACGCTCTCTTTTGCAAAGGCTTCTATAGAAGCCTTAACACCTGACAAAATAAAAGGATTTCCAAAGTGTTAGATAGTGTCAGCTAGGCGGATTTTTCCAGCCAAGATGAACGGTTTGCTTTAAAATAAGTAAAGTTCACTTAAATCAAAGTCGTTTGTTTAGCGTTGAAAAGAGCCATGACACGTGAAGATTAAGTTAAAAGATATTGCCTTACAACACAAACAATGGAGCCTGTATCGTTTAGCTAAAGAGCTAGGCTTGCCCCAGCAAACGATTTATTCGTGGGCCAGTGGCCGCACCCAACCCAGCTACGAGAATATGGATCGTCTTTGTGATATTTTAGATTGTGGTGTAGGCGATTTGTTTGAGGCCGAACCCGTGCAAACCAAGCTTTTTTAAACTGGACACTGGCCTATGTTTGAGCTTTAATAGAGGTTAACAACTTAAAAACAATGTGCTTGTAGCTCAGCTGGATAGAGTGTCGGTCTCCGAAGCCGAAGGTCATGGGTTCGAATCCCGTCAGGCACATTTTTTGTATTTAGGAGCGGTATTAACGCCAACGACGCCCCCGTAACTCTTCTAACTGAAAGTTTATTACCGCCAACGTTAATAAGCCTGTTGGCACCGTCAACATCCAAAACCACGGACACGAAACATCCAAGCCATGCGGATACCGATGAAAGGTATCATACCCCAAACTGTGGCTTAGCACAGGGTACGTGGCATAGGGCGTGGCGAGAGGGTTGTAAGGCAGTAATGGGGGCGTAGACAAAGGTGAGTACGGGTGTCCGAATCCCCCCCCCCAGCCAGTGTACGGATACCCCCCAAAAGAATTAGGTGTAAACGACGAATAAGATGGAGGGAAGGCAGAAGGGAAGCAAGCGAACATTCTAGTTTCTTTCTATAGTCTAGCTAAATCGTAAAACAGCCACGCCATAGGCGTCCGCTTCCCATCATCAGGATGCAGAACATCCCACGTGTTCAGCGGCCCTTCAGGCCAACGGTAATGCCCCATATCCACATGATCGATGTTATAGAAAATACGGTTGCTTTTATTTTTAGCCAAGCTTGCCTGCTCATAAGCACTTTCTGTATAGGGTGTTGCACGTTGGGGCAAATACAGCTGACTACTTAAGGGAATCACGCCATCGTTAAACCGAAACGCCCCTGTTTCTCGTAGGGTTTGGCTTGAAGTATCCCACAACGGAGCTTTGGCCAATACCTGCGATTGCCAACGCATCACCCCATGCACCGTTACCCCCGCCGTACTAGGTAGTACGGGGCTAAGTAAGTTGGTTGGTAGGTTGCGTACCATCCGTAGGGGAGAAAACGCCTTAAGCTTAGGGTTGGTGTAGGCCGTATCCACATAGCTGGTGTAGGCAATCAGCTTACTTCTGAAGAGCGTCACCGCTGGCAGAGACTCATGAAAGCGTAAAGGCTTGTGTGCAGGGTGCGTTGTAGGAAGAGACGCATCCACATTTTGCCACGCCAAATTGCTTTTTAGGTTGGCTTTGTTCATCATGTACACGCCATAGGTGAGCTGATTTTCTGCCTTACGCACGGGCGACCAATGCGATAACAACGGCCGTATGAGCTGAGGAGAAAACACGGGAGCCCCGTGGTAGGGGGTCGCCAAGCCGAACACGGCCTCGGTACGTTCCAGCAAAGCGGGCAAACTCACTAACACATCCCTAGCAATCACGCCCCCTAAACTGTAGGTAATCAACACCGGCCGTTGGGTGGGATGATCCTTTAAAAATAGACGATATTCTTGCGTAAAAAAGTAATTTTGAACCTCATCGGGCTGAGCGGAGTCGTAATGGAAGAGGTAAAAATCGTAGCGATCCATCAACTGGGGTTGATGCACAAGCAAGCGATGCTGAAACTTTCGCCACCACGAGGTGGCTTGCTTTTCCTGAGCCCGCCCAGGAAGCACAATCACGGCCTGCCGTTGCAACGATTCTGGCCGATTGTGCAAACGGTAAATATGGTTTAAGGAAGGATGACGCACCGTATCAATATAGGGTACCTGCCATGGCAAGGCTGGCTTTATGGGGGCTTCCACCGTGGCAGGAGCCGTAGCGGTCTCCTCTCTTAAGCCTGTAGGAATGGCCAACAACGCCTGAGCTTCCGTGGCCGTGGCTAAGCTTTCTGCCCAGCCCGCTACAGAAAACGGTACACTGATAGCCAACGCAACAGCCAACAGTTGTTTTAGATGAACACGCAGCATGGTTAAATGGCCTCCGCAAGTTCGGGGTAGGTGGCTCGTACGGTGTCAAAAATGGTCTCTACATCGCTTAGCGTCGTTACCTTGGTTAATTGATCCCGCAGTACACTAGCACCGCTAAACCCCGCTACATACCAAGGCAGTTGCCCCCGCATTTCACGCACGCCCACGGTTTCGCCTTTATAGGCCACCATCTGTGTTAGGTGTTGCCAGCCCCAATCTAGTTTTTCATGCAGGGTGGGTTCAGGCAACAGTTCGCCTGTTTTTAGGTAATGGTCAATCCGCCCAATTTGCCACGGCGACCCCTGACACCCACGGCCAATCATCACGCCATCAATGCCATAGGTACTGAGTACATGGTGGGCATCTTGCGGGGTGACAATATCGCCGTTACCAATGACGGGGATATGTGGCCCCAAGCGTTGCTTTAGCAAGGCAAAGGCCTCCCAATCCACCCCAGGGCGATAGCCTTGAGCGCGTGTGCGGGCGTGCAGGGTGATCATCTTGGCACCTGCTTCCACCAAGGCCTCGGCAAAATCGAGATAGTTCTTGCTGGTTTCATCCCACCCTAAACGACACTTCACCGTCACGGGGACAGGCACAGCCTTACTGACGGCACGCACCAACTGGGTTGCCAAGGCCACATCCTTCATTAAAGCACAGCCCTCAAAGTTACCTGTAATTTTTTTAACCGGGCAACCCATGTTTAAATCCAAGGTATCAGGAGAATGACGGGCGACAATTTCTTCCGCAGCTCGAATCAACACCTCTTCACGGTGGGCGGCCAACTGATAGGCAATAGGGTGATCTTGCAGGCTTTTATCTAAAATATTGGCATCCCAACGCTGACTGTACACCAACCCGTTCGAGCTAATCATTTCTGTACAAATCAGCGATTGCGGGGCCGCTTGACGCACCAAGCCCCGAAACACCACATCGGTAATACCTGCCATGGGGGCGAGCATCACTCGGCTATGAATCTGCACTTGCCCGTTGTTAATGCACAGCGGTGTGTTAAAGGTGATAGGGTTGTTCGGTTCATGGTGGGAAGGATGAGACATGGATGAATCGGCTCCTTGAGGGTTTAGTCGGTAAAGGTGTTCAGGTAGACATTCGGATCAAAAGGATGCAAATCCGTCAGTTGTTCGCCCGTGCCTAGCCACCACGGCAACAGCTGGAAGCGATGAGCCAAATTAAACACCATTCCACTGTGGGGGGCGGTATCTAACTTGGTGACACACAGGCCTGCCACTTGTCCTTGCAAGGCAGTTTGGAATTGTTCAATTTGTTGTAACACGCTTTGGCCTTGCGTGGCATCCACCACAAAAAGCGGGGCTAGCGTGGCTTGCACGGCGGGCATAGAGGCAAGCAGTTTTTGCAGAGAGCGTTGCATTTTCTCTAGTTGGGCAAGTAACTGCCCGTTGTTGTGCAAACGGCCAGCTGTATCAATCAACAACACTCGGGGGCGAGGCTTCTCCTCCTCCTCCTTGTTTTTAAGGACGCTAGCCAACACCTGCTGGCAAGCCTGATACGCTACGGCGGTGGGGTCTTGGCCGTGTTCGCCCCGTAAAAATGTGGTTCCACTACGTTCGGCCCATACGGCCAGTTGACTATCTGCCGCTGCACGAAAGGTATCGCACCCTGCCAGTGTTACATCGCTATGGTGGGCATTAAACCAATGTGCCAGCTTGCCCAGCGTGGTGGTTTTACCGACGCCGTTAATGCCCACCACCATTAAAATAAGCACAGGGGGCAAGTGTTGTGTTTCTGTTAAAAAGGCGGGAAGTTCAACCGATTCCAAACAATGACGCAACTGTTGATGAATTACCTGCGGTGGGGCAGAGGCTGGGCTTGCGTAACAGGCCTGCATGATGTGTTGCACCAAGGCCGGGGAAACATCGGCTTCGTACAAGCGTTCTTCCCACACGGCACACTGCTCGGCATGAGATGCCCCCCCTTTGGTCACAGTCACCAATGCCTCTTCTTTTAAAAAAGGCGATATCCAGTGATGAAGCTTGACTTGTAAGGAGTCGTGTAAGCGGTTAAACATTGTGGGAGGGTCTTTTCTTAGCTGATATTAAGCGGGGTTCGCTGTTGGCGTGAGCAATGCTGCTCCGTTGGCGAGGCGTTGAGCCACGTTGCCTAAAATACCGTTCACCAAGCGGTGACTCTCTTCCGTAGAAAATTGCTTAGCGAGTTCAATCGATTCGTTCAGAGTGATGGGGCGATCGATATCAGGCACGTGAATCAATTCCGCCAAGCCTTGCTTGAGGATGAGGCGATCCATTTTAAACAATCGCTGGCTTCGCCAATCGTTACTGTAATGATCGATGATGCTTTCCAGCTCTTTGCTGTGTTGGCACACCAAGTTCACCAACTGATGCGTAAACAACTGCACCTCGGGCTGATCGGCTTGAATCAGTAGCTGAGGAATGCGGAAGGTTTCGTGAATCAGTTCCATGGCGTACAGGCTGTTGTTCAGTTGCTCTTGCATGGTTTGCGTGGTTGGCAAGGCCACAGGCATATCGGGGGCATTTAACGGACGTGCCAAGTTGCTAGGATCTTCGGCGGCCAGTTGTTGCAGGGTTTGCAATTGTTTTTGTACACTGCGGGCGGCTTCTTCTAGCTGTTGTTCGGCGTGCGATACCAAGCTAAACACACTGGATTTCATCAGTCGGGTGAGGTCTTCACTGGCGACAGGGCTGGTGGGCAACTGTTGCTGGCTGTTTTCCAACACAAACAGAACCATTAACGAACATTCACGGGCAACACGGCGGGCGAAAAGCAGACTCATCATTTCAAAGAACCTTTTTCAATTAAACGACACCAAAACGTCAATAACTATAGATAGATTAAACCTGAAACATGGCCAGAACTGCGATAGTCTAGTGAAAAAAACTAGACGCTTTTTCTTTTAAAGATTTTTTTTAGAGTGTATGAGAAACATAGTTAAAATACAATCAGTGAGGCTACGCATTCCACCACAACGTCAATACAAAAAAACCGTGAAACTTATTTAAAAGAATCACGGTTTTTTTTGATTTAAAATGGTTGCGGGAGTTGGATTTGAACCAACGACCTTTGGGTTATGAGCCCAACGAGCTACCAGGCTGCTCCATCCCGCGTCAACAAAAATACTATCTCTTAAACATAAACGGAATGCAAGTGTTTTTTGAAGATTGTTGACCTTTACGAATAATCACACTATTTCGCAGATTGAATAGCTGCTTCCTACGTTTGTCGCTTTGTGTTGCCCGTTGGGCAACGTAGAGAGGCCGTTCCTCCCTTTCTACAACTCTCCCCCCTAGAGTTATTAACGGGGGCTAACGCCCCCGTTGCCCCCCACTTGAGTTTGGTGAACGAAAGACTATATAACGTGTTCGGAAAAATAAGCGTTTTATTGTAATCAGGCAGGGGTGTCACCCGTCACCCAGCGATCGATGCCCCCATAATCCTTCCCGATACGGATGTGCCTCAAGCCAGCTTCGGCAAAAAGCGTGGCGGTGTGACTCGTCATGCCCTGCCCTACCTCTATCAACCATGGGCTAGCCTCTGCCCAAGCTAGGCTGGTGTGTTGTTGCAGTAAGCGTTCTACCACGGCAAAGCCTTGATTCTCTGCAAATAAGGCCATGCTCGGTTCGTGATGCCGTACATGCGGGGCTAGCGTTGGGGCAAGGGCAGGATCAATATACGGCGGATTACTGATTAACCCATGCCAGCAGCGTGGCCGATGCGTAGCCGAAGGCAGGGCCAGCAGCGTATCGCCTAGGGCGGTGTGCCAGTAAGGCCGCAGATGGCTAGGCAACTGATCTTGAGCGTTCCGTTCGGCCTGTGCTAAGGCGGTTTCGGAAAGATCGGTGGCTAGCACCTGTAGCGGAATCCCTCGTTCGTGGGCTTCCAGCAACAGGGTGAGGCCAATGCACCCCGAGCCAGTCCCGATATCCAGCCAGTGTAGCTCGTGAGCCGTGCCAAAACGCTCGTGCTGTTGTTCAATCTTGGCTAAGGCAAGCTCCACCAGCTGTTCGGTTTCAGGCCGTGGAATCAGCACGGCAGGCGTTACTTCAAACCGCCGACCGTAAAACCAAGCCTCGCCTAAAATGTATTGCAGCGGTTGTCGTTGCTCGATACGCAGGGCTAGCCAGTGCTGTAGCTGCTCCAAAGCGGTGTTGAACCCCGCCTCTTGCCATGCTTGGTGTCCCCGTAGGCAAAGCAGGCGTTCCCACGGGGTGTTAAAGGCACGACTACAAAGCCATTGCCATTCGCTTTGGTGTTGCAGGGGGGAATCGTACACGGTGGCCAAACGTTGAAACGCCGTATGAAGTTCGGCCGGGAAGTATGCGGATAGAAAGGGGGGCATGCTTGGGCTTAGCCTCCTTGAATCACGGTATTAGCGGGTTTAAACAGGATGCGTTCCAGCCAGCAATCGGCTTCAATCGTCACTTTCGCAAGAGCGTGGGGGGTGGTTTCGGCTTCGTGTTGAAAGTGTTCCAGCAGGGCGAACTCTTCTTCAGGGGCGAGGCCATTGTCGCCATACAGGCAGAGTACCAGCTCGGCACACCCCACTGCGGTGCGAGGTCCCGTCCATTCTTCCAGTTGTTCGGCCACGCTTTCAAACAGGTGCTGATAGCGTTCAAAGTCGGGGTGGTCGATAGTTATCATCAAAAAAGCTACTTTCTATTTATAAGCTAGGTTTTTACAGAGGTTTCTATAGTATACCCCATCCAGTAGAAAAGTCATCTTGCACCCTTTCTCAGATTGGCTAGCGTCATCCCATGCTTGTCGCTTTATCGCAAGGGCGAACACCCCCTAGTATATCGGCTTTGTTTTGGATATTATAAAAACCTATGCAAAAGCCCCTACAGGTTAGAAAAAAACTGTTCCTTCTCCCTTAGGGAGAAGGCTAGGATGAGGGAAACACAAGCGATACCTAGGTTTCTGGAATCCCTCACCCCGACCCTCTCCCTAAGGGAGAGGGAGTAAAGCACCTTTTGCAGAGCTGTCTATGAAAATGTCTGTTTGTTGTTCAATTCACTAGCAAAGAATCTCAATCCCATGATGCCTACCCACCCCACTACCACTGCCGAAATTCGTGAAGCCTTTTTAGCTTTTTTTGAAACCAAGCACGGCCATAAACGCCAGCACAGTGCCAGCTTGGTTCCTGCCGATAACCCCACCGTGTTGCTTACCCCAGCGGGCATGTTGCCCTTTGTACCTATCTTTTTAGGGATTGAACCCGCCCCCAATCCGCCCCGAGTCACCACCGCTCAAAAATGTGCGAGGGTGAGCGGTAAGGCCAGCGATTTAGAAGCCGTGGGACGCACCCCTCGTCATCACACCTTTTTTGAGATGATGGGCAACTTCAGCTTTGGCGACTACTTCAAACACGAGGTGATTCCTTGGGCGTGGGAGTTTGTCACCAGCGTGCTAGGCCTACCCCCCGAACGCTTGTGGGTTTCCGTCTTCCGTGAGGACGATGAAAGCTACGATATTTGGCATACGCAGGTGGGCATCCCCGCCGAACGTATTTTTAGATGCGATGAAAAAGATAACTTCTGGGGGCCTCCTGGCCCCTCGGGGCCTTGCGGACCTTGTACCGAAATTCACTACGATTTAACCCAAAACCCGAACGATGATTTAGACACTCGCCTGATTGAGATTTGGAACTTGGTGTTTATGGAACTCTTCCAAGATACCGAGGGCAACCGTCGCCCCTTAGAGAAGAAAAACGTCGATACAGGGGCAGGGCTAGAACGCCTAGCCATGGTGGCTCAGGGCGTGAACAACACCTTTGAAACCGATATTCTTAAACAGTTGATTGAAACCGTGGCCAGCACCAGCGGGGTTCCCTATGGGCAAAGCGAAGCCACCGATGTGGCGTTAAAAATTATTGCCGATCATTTACGCTTTGTTTTGTTTGCCATGGTGGATGGAGCCTTGCCCAGCAACGAAGGTCGTGGCTATGTAGTGCGGATGATTTTACGCCGTGCCGTGCGGTATGGCAAGCAGTATCTTGGTTTGCAACAGCCCTTTTTGCATACGCTACTACCCACAGTGCATGAGCTGTATCACACCGCCTACCCCGAATTAACCGAGCGTTTGGCCATTGCCGTGACAACGACGCAACGTGAAGAAGCTCGGTTTTTAGAAACTTTGGATAAAGGCAACAAGCATTTGCAAGAACTCATAGAAACGCTACAGGCCAACCAGCAAACGCAACTGGCAGGCGAGGCCGCCTTTAAACTGTATGATACCTATGGGTTTCCTGTTGAATTGACGAACGATATTTTGCAAGAACATCACCTAAGCTTGGATGAAGCGGGCTTTGAACACGCCATGAACGAGGCCAAAGCCTTGGCACGGGCAGGACGCAAGACCGAAGCATTGGTGGAAGATGAGCTGTATAGCCAGTTAATGAGCCTTCATGGTAAAACGCCCTTTGTAGGGTATGAGTCCCTAGAAGCCCCAGTAACGGTGTTGGGCATTTTGGTGGATGGCCACAGCGTGGAAAGCGTGTCGGGAACGAATCAGCCGTGTACGCTTATTTTAAACCAAACGCCTTTTTATGCCGAAAGTGGGGGGCAAGTGGGCGATGTTGGTCAGCTTTCTGCCGATGCGGGTCAGCAATCGGTGACGGTGTTAATTACCGATACCCAAAAAAAGGGAACCTTGGTCATTCACGATGCCTTGTTTGATCAGGGCGAGGCGTTGCGAGTGGGCGATACCCTAATGGCCACGGTGGATCCTGCACATCGTTACGGTAGCCAAGTGCATCACAGTGCCACCCACTTGGTACACGCAGCCCTAAAGCACGTTTGCGGACAAGAGGCCAGCCAAGCAGGCAGCTATGTGAGTGCCGAAGGGGCCAGATTCGATTTCTCCTTTCCACGAGGCCTTACCTCCGATGAGTTGAATCAGGTGGAAGGCTTGGTAAACCGTTGGATTTTTGAAGGCCACACGGCCAGTATTCAGCACATGAGCTTACCCGAAGCCAAGGCCAGTGGTGCCACGGCGATGTTCGGGGAAAAATACGGCGATACCGTGCGAGTGGTTAGTTTTGGGTCTGTTTCTAAAGAGTTATGCGGTGGAACGCACGTTGATAGCGTCACCCGCATTGGCTTGGTGCGGCTTACCAACGAGCAAGCCGTGGCCAGTGGCGTGCGTCGTTTAGAGTTTGTGGCGGGCTATGAGGCGTATCGTCAATTCCGTCAGCAAGATAATTTGGTGAAGCACACCTGTTTGGCCTTAAAAGCCCTACCGCAGGAGGTATTACCCCGCCTTAACAAACTGCAAGAAGATCTTAAACAGCGAGATAAAACCATCACGCAACTGAATACCCAGTTGGCCATGAGTGCCAAAGCCGAGTTAATCGTCCAGTTGCAACAGGCCAGTGCCAGTGGTAGCAAAACCCCTTGGGTGGCACACACCTTGCCCGATACCGATGCCGAGGCATTGAAACGCTTGGGCGAGGCCGTCATGAACGAGGCTCGAGTGGAAGGCGTGTTGGTGTTGGCCAGTACCCTAGGCAACGAGAAAGTGAACTTGTTGTGTTGGGCCAGCGAGGCTGTGGTGAAGCAACAGGGGGTCAAGGCAGGCGATATTATTAAGCAGTTGGCCACCCAGTGCGGAGGCGGGGGCGGGGGTAAGCCCACCTTTGCCCAAGCAGGCGGTAAGGATGTCAGTAAACTTCCTGAAGCTCTGGCCAGCCTCTCGACTCTTTTTTAGAGACAGATTCACAAAATAAGCTTATATAGTATTTTAAATAATTTACGACTCTTTTCCAAAGATGTGTTAAATGGCTTCGTAGAAGGCTAGCCCTAAACGTATTCCATTGGTTACAACCCGCTTGAGCACCGCCCACCACCCCTCAATCGGGTTCAAATCAGGGCTGTAAGCAGGCAAAAATAACAAGCGACAGCCCGCCTCTTCAATGAGAGTCTGTAATGCCTCTGATTTATGAAAGCTCGCATTGTCCCAAATAATGACGGAACCTCTGGGGATTGCAGGCAACAACACCTTCTCCACCCAAGTGGTCACCACGTGCGTATCACAATAGCCCTTAAACACCATTGGAGCAATGATTGCATTGTTGTGTAACCCTGCTATAATTGAAGTGCGAGCATAACGTTTGCCCGATATATTTGCCATAACCTTAACGCCTCGTTTGGCTCTCGCAAACCGACGATACAACACTGAATCAAAGCCTGTTTCGTCCACA
>JBJTUF010000064.1:0-4284 GCA_046080565.1 Cuspidothrix sp.
TTAATTTTATTAATGAGCTTCAGTTCTAATGCTGTTTTTAAGTTTATTTATCGAGAAGCATAAGTTTTGTTTAAGTATTAATGTTTTCAGAATATAATTCTATTATTGATTGTTCCAGAAACAACTCTCATTGTTTATTGCTTCTTATTGAGAATACACCTGAATCAACTTTCCTATCTAAAATTTGTTTTTTTATAGATAAATGTATTTTTTTAATCTTTATTCATAAATTCACCTCCGTAATAACCGCTTGTGACACTTAAGGGTGCGGAATGTGGGTTCATAATGTCCTGATTATCCTGGCTACAGCTATATTTCGGACAGGTCTATTTCAATAGTGCTGAAAAATTCAAGAAAGCACTAATCTTAAATTAAAATTAGAAATTAAACTTCAAATTTATGATTTCCTTGGCGTTGCTAACCCAGTATTTTCGGAACTTTTGGCAACCTAGAAGGGGTTTAGCCATAGCAGAAGCTTCTGTAATCGGAATAGTAGCAGCCTTATCTGCGGTATTACTTGAACAAGGTTCGGGGTGGTTAGGCACATGGAGAGTGCATACAACCCATATTTTTCCTGGATGGATAGCTTTACCATTAATTGGCGTAAGCTTAGGGTTTATTTCTGGTTGGCTAGTGCAGCGATTAGCACCAGAAGCCTCTGGTAGTGGGATTCCCCAAGTTAAGGCCAGCTTGGCCAATATACCGATTAGATTATCATGGCGAGTAGCTTTTGTCAAGTTAATTACTGCAATTATCGCCTTGGGTTCAGGGTTAACCTTAGGCAGACAGGGGCCTACAGTCCAGGTTGGGGCGGGGTTAGCGGCGGGTATGAGTCGTCTAGTTCCCACCTCTCCAGAACATCGTCGCCAAATGATTGCAGCCGGTGCCGGTGCAGGTTTAGCAGCCGGTTTTAATGCACCTCTAGCGGGGGTGCTATTTATTATTGAAGAGTTATTACAAGATTTATCCGGTTTAACATTAGGGACGGCAATTATTGCCTCTTTTATTGGTGGCGTAATTTCCCGATTATTAGGTGGTGGAAGTTTACAATTAGACTTAAAACTAATTAGCTATTCTAGCAGTTTTTCCCTCTTAGAAATTCCTATGTTATTAATTTTGGGAGTTTTGGCGGGTTTATTGGCAGCTTTATTTAGTCGGGGTTTAATATTTAGCATTCAAGCTTATCGCCTTTTACATATTAGTTTACCTTTGCGTGTCGCCATAGCGGGTCTAGCTTCTGGTTTAATCATGTCTTTTCTACCAGAATATTTTTGGGATAATACAGGTTTGCGAGAGTTCTTAATTGCTAGTGAACCGAATATACCTTTGGCGGGAATTGCCTTTATTGTGCAATTTATCTTAACCTTAATTGCCTTTGGTTCGGGCGCACCTGGAGGATTATTTGCACCTAGTTTAATTTTAGGTTCTTGTTTAGGACATATTATAGGTGTTTGTCAATTGCAAATATTTGGAATTGGTTCACCGACTACCTACGCCTTGGCCGGAATGGGGGGATTTTTTAGTGCAGTTTCCAAAGTTCCTATCACTGCCATTGTCATTGTTTTTGAAATGACTACAGATTTCAATTTAGTTTTACCATTAATGGTGGTATCTGTAACATCCTATCTTATATCCGAGAATATTTTTCCTGGTTCACTTTATGATAAACTTTTAAAATTAAATGGTATTATTCTTAATAAAGATACACCGAACCAGGGAATATTAACACAGTTAACTGCTAACGATTTTATGCAGTCAAGAGTAGAAACTTTAGATGCAGAGATGACGGGAGATGAAGTGATTCAAGCTTTTTCTCGTTCCCATCATCGCGGCTTTCCTGTAGTTGAAAATAATAAATTAGTCGGATTAATTTCCCAAACAGATTTACAAAAAATTCGTAATCATACATCTCTAAATGAAACTTTTTTAAAGGAGATTATGACACCTAGACCGGTGACAGTATCACCAGGAGATAGATTAAGTCATGTTCTTTATTTATTAGATAGATATCAAATTAGCCGTTTACCTGTTGTAGATGGACAAAAATTAATTGGTATTATTACCCGTGCAGATATAATTCGCGCTGAAGTACATCATTTAAATGGAGAAAATGGGGTAACAGGCCCTCAAGTTGAACCTTCTTATTTAGTTTATCAAACTCGTTCTCCTAGTATTGGGAGAGGTAGATTATTAGTTACTATTGCTAACCCAGAAACTGCCCCAGCATTATTAGAAATGGCTGCGGCAATTGCCCGCGATCGCCATTATGAAATAGAATGTTTACAAATTATCTTAGTATCTCGCCATATTTCCCCAGCCGAAACCACAGTCAACACTACAAAAAGTCGCCGGTTACTCAAACAAGCAGAAAGTTTAGCTAAAAAACTGCACATTCCCATACATACTCAAATTCGTGTCGCCCATGATGTCGCCCAAGCAATTTTAGAGACTACTAAGGAACGACATATAAATTTAATTTTCATGGGTTGGAAAGGCAATACATCCACACCAGGAAGGATTTTTGGTAATGTTGTAGATACTATAATTCGTCAAGCAAACTGTGATGTTGTCTTAGTAAAATTAGGTAATAATTTTCATTCATATCAAGAATTTAAACGTTGGTTAGTACCCATGGCTGGGGGTCCAAATGCACCCATTGCTATTAAATTATTACCAGCTTTAGTTACTTTAGGAAATGATATAGAAATTCGTTTAACTCAGGTAGTTAAATATGGTGAATTTACACCAGATATGACAGTTTTAGAAGAATCTACCCGTCAATTAATGCGTAATCGTAATTTACATAGTAATGTTGTGGCAGCATCTTTAAAGGCTGAATCTGTCAGCGATGGAGTAATTGAATTAGTACAAAATGAAGGTTTCGATGTTGTAGTTTTGGGTGCTTCCCGTGAGGGATTATTACAACAAGCAATACAAGGCAACATACCCGAATCTATTGCTTCTGGAGTTGATAGTACAGTAATCTTAGTAAGAAGTGCAATTAAAAATTGATAATCATTCAAAGAATGACATTATTGTGGTGCTTTTGGGTAACTATTCAACAACTTATAGTAATCAGATAAATGACACCAATCATAACTACAGCATATTTCATATCAATGAGGTACAGGCACAAAATCATAAAACCCTTGTGGAACAGGCATCCTGTCTGTTAACTTTGTGCCTTATAACGGAGGAAACTGCTGTAAGATGTTGTTTTTGTCCTTTTACTTACTTCCGCTTTAGTATATCCTGCTATATATAATGATACGTGAGAGTTCAATAACCCTCAAATGCTTATATAACAAGGAATTTTATCTACGTATCTTCTCACGACTGGGGTAGGATTGCTATATAGCCTCACATAAGTAGATAAGTATTTGTAGAAAATAAATTTCAGATTTAGGAGAGGTAAGAGGTGAAAGACAGGAATTATCAATCACATTGTCTGAACTATAATTGGTTTGATTTATGTGATTAGTATGATTTTTGATAAGATTTTTATGAGCATAAATTATCAATCACATTCATCATCAAAATCATAGTTCAGACGTTATATTATGATATCTCATTCACTATTGCTGTAGAAGTTGCAAATTGTAGGGGTAAAGATAACACATAACGGTATCCTGATTCTGTTGAACCTTGAATAGAAATTTGACCATTATGTAATTCTGCTAAATGACAACTTAACAATAGTCCTAATTTTTCACGGGACATATTAGGAGATAGTTTACCAGATTTTTCTAATAAACTATCTCCTAGTATATTGTGAGCAATATTAGGTATTTGTACAGTATTTTCTTCAGAATTATCATTGGTATAATCATTAATCATCGTTACCATTTGGCAAGAATTTAGGTAAAAGTAAGAATCACAATCAGTGACACCATCACCTAACCAAGGATGAGATACCCATACAGTTACAGATAGGATATCTTCTTTATAAGAAACGTGGATTCTAATGATACTACCAGTAGTAGAAATTTGAATTACGCTGAAAATTAAATTATACAAAATTTGCCTTACTTTATCTTTATCTAAAGATAAAAGACGATTTTGACCCGGTTCTATAGACAGGCGAATATTTTGCTCCCGACGGATAGCTAATTCTTCTAACGTATTGATTGCTTGTTTACACAGCAGGGTTAGCGCATCTCAAGCCCTATTGACAGGGGAATTACAGTAGAGGAGAATAGTTTGCGATGGATGCTGCTAACACAGAAATCATGTATTGATCATTCATCGCAGCTCGTCTTGACTTTTGTCGAATACTACGACGAA
>JBJTUF010000065.1:0-4442 GCA_046080565.1 Cuspidothrix sp.
TTGGGACGTATTCCTAATGTTAAGGAATATATGGAGATTGTGGGGGAGAAAATTAATCCTTTTGCGGATAATTTGTATCGTTATTTGAATTTTGATCAAATTGTTGGTTTTGAGGATGAAGGTAGGGTAATTAGTAAGGAGAATCAGGCGGCTTTGGTATAATTTAGGTTAGGGTGGGTCTTGATGGACTCACCTGAAATGTACAGTAAAATATTGTATTGTATTTTATTGTGGAACAGGCATCTTGCCTGTGATCTACTTACAAGAATTGAAATTAATCATTTGACAGGTTTTCACATTTTCACAGGTCTGATTTTCACATTTTCACAGATTTTATTTTTACATTTTCACAGGCTGGAAGCCTGTGCCACTTAACTTAACTTAATTAGTTATAATTATGTGAATTTTGATATACTCTCAATATCAATCATTAACAACATTATATTAAAACTATAGAAATAGAACAATCTAAACTTTTACCAGTTAAAAATAATCCAGAATTAGATATCAAAAAAAGATGTTTACCCCATTGGGAGTTAGCGGGATCTGTTTATTTTGTCACTTTTAAAACTTGGGAGAAGTTGGAATTAACAAATGAAGCAAGACAAACTGTTTTAAACTGTTGTTTGTTTTTTGATGCTAGTCAAAAGCAAAATCAAATTAGATATCGTACTTTTGCTTTAGTAATTATGCCAGATCATGTTCATTGGTTAATGCAGCCTTTACCTAAATCTGAAGATGAATATTGGTCTTTAAGCAGTATTGTACATAGCATTAAAAGTTATAGTTCTAAGCAAATTCCCAAAGTTATGAAGCATATTGGCGTTGTCTGGCAAGATGAAAGATATGATCGGATAATGAGAAATCATCAAGAGTTTGTGAATACTTGGAATTATATTCGGGAAAATCCTGTTAAAGCTAATTTAGTAGAAACTCCTGAAGATTATCCTTTTTTATGTGAGGAATTTTAGTTAAAATAATTTAACTCTCAATTATAAATTGTGGAACAGGCATCCTGCCTGTTATCTATTCCAATTAATTAACACTGATCATTTCACAGTTTTATTTTAGTAGGTTCACAATTTTATTTTCACAAATTCACAAGTTTTATTTTAGCAGGTTCACAGGCTGGAAGCCTGTGCCACTTAAAATTAAACTTAAACTTAATAATAAATTTTCTACTGGATAAATTATCAATTATGGAAGTGGATATAATGTTATATGAAATTTTGGAATTGATAGCATAAATATTTCATGCTTAGAATGTTTCTATAGAGAAATCAAATACTAACTATTAGATATAAAAGTACATAAGAAAAACTAATTTTGCGGGGGGGGGTAGGATTATTATTACTTATATATCAGAATTTTAAGGACTTTTTAATAAATAATAAGAATGTATCTTTTATCCAAAATGAAGTAAAAAATGAATAACTTTTTTAAGTTGGTAAGTTGCATTGGTGTCGCTACTTTTGTTCCCTACTTGTTCACTGTAGCATCAATTAAAGAGGCTCAAGCTCAGTCCTTCTCACGTAATCGTAAGGATCTTAATGGTCTTCTAATTAGAAATCCAGGAACTGGCGCAATATACTGGGTTGATAGAGGGCAGCGTCGGCATATTAGTGGTCCATCCATCTATACAAGTTTATTTGAACCAAGAGATCGAGATTATCTTGATACTGACGCTGTGGAAGAAGGACTACCAATTACAAATGACAACCGACTCGTTCGTTGTGGTGAAAGAAATCATAGTTTGTTTGGTCGCATATACCTACTAGACAATGGTACAAAACGGCATATTGTTTCTCCATCAGTTATGAGGAAAAATAACTTTAAGGGTGCTGGAAATATTGATTGTCCTGTCTTGACTTCTATTCCAGATGGCGATTCTATCAGATAACTGGTTTAGCAAAAAATTAATCTAGCAAGACTGAAGTTGGCAGGGAACTTGCCCTGATAGGACTAATCAAATTATCAAATTTGGGTAGTTTATTGTGGAACAGGCATCCTGCCTGTTGTCTATTCAAATTAATTAATACTACTCATTTGAGAGATTTGTTTTTAGCAAGTTCACAGGCTAGAAGTCTGTGCCACTTACACTTTTGTTAACACTACTCATTTGAGAGATTTGTTTTTAGCAAGTTCACAGGCTAGAAGCCTGTGCCACTTTAAATTAAATTTAAACTTAAAATTAATAATAAATTTTCTACTGGGTAAATTATCAATTAGTTTCTATAAAGCAACTGCAATTATGGAAGTGGATATAATGTTCTATAAAGTTGTAGAATTGATGGCATAAACATTTCATACTCAGAATGTTTCTATAGAGAAATCAAATGTTAACTATTAGATATAAAAATACATAAGAAAAACTAATTTTGCGGGGGGGGGTAGAATTTTTATTACTTATATATCAGAATTTTAAGGACTTTTTAAGAAACAATATCAGTATAGCAAGTGTCAGCTAACAATAACCACATCACTAACAATTTTTCAAGATGAAATTATCTAAGTTTTTGACCACGTTGGGTTTAACAACAGTATTAACTGTATCAGGTGTAAATATTCTTCCTTTTACAGCTACAGAATCTTTAGTTAATAGCTCCAAAGCTGAAGCCGCAATTACTATCAGAAATGATTATGTTTGGATGGATATGCCACAAACAGGTAATCAAGATGATAATTGGAGTTGTGGTCCAACTTCTGCTGCAAGAGTTATTAATTTCTATGGGCATAATGTGAATCGAGGTTCTTTGGTAAATGCTATTAATAAGGATTTTGTTATCCCCCCTTCGTTTAATGTTCCTGCGCCAACACTGACAAATCCCCTCAGAAAGAGAAGGGTGGATATTCGCACAGGGACTACTCCCCATGCACTTCGAGATGTGATGAAAAGATGGGAAGGTGATAATGTTAAGTTAGAAAGAAAAGCTGATTTTAATAAACTTCTTGGTTTGTTGCGTCAAGGTAAACCTGTTATTGTTCTTCTTCGTGTTGAGCCTTCTATTAATATTGTGGGAACAACTTGGCCAGCAATGCACTGGGTTGTTGTCAATGGTTTTTCTGACAAGCATATTTACTTTACAGAAACTAACGACGGAAAAATTTACCAATATTCCTATGGTGATTTTCAATCAAAGTGGGATTGGCGAGTAGGTAGGGGATTGGCTAGTGAATCACTTTATAAAAATGGCGTTCAACCTAAAACGATGATTTGGGTGGATCGTGTTCCTTCAGTTGTAGCTCAATCTCAAGGTACTCCTTCTCAACAGTCTGATCAGCCTACTTCTCTGTTTTCTGATGCCAGGCGATATGATGCTGGAGTGCTACACCCAAATGGAAAAGCATACTTTTTTGCGGGAGATAAATACTACCGATTTGACTTTCAAAGTGATCAGCTTGATAAAATTGGAAGAATTGGCGTTGATGGATGGAAAGGTCTCCCTGCAAATATTGGGGCTGCAATACTACACCCGAATGGAAAAGCATACTTTTTTGTAGGAAATCAATATTATCGCTTTGATTTTCAGTCAGATCAAGTTGATAAGGTTGGAAGAATTGGCGTTGATGGGTGGAAAGGTCTCCCTGCAAATATTGGGGCTGCAATGATACATCCGAACGGAAAAGCATACTTTTTTGCAGGAGATCAATACTATCGTTTTAATTTTCAGTCAGATCAAGTTGATAAGGTTGGAAGAATTGGCGTTGATGGGTGGAGAGGACTACCTACAAACATAGATTTAGCAGTGGAGCATCCAAACGGAAAAGCATATTTCTTTATAGGGACACAGTATTACCGTTATGATTTTCAAACTGATCAGGTTGATAAGATTGGAACCCTTGGCGCTGATGGATGGAAAGGTCTACTCAGAGGACACGGGTAACTACTAGACTTTTGCCCAGGCAAAAATATTTGTATCCCACATTCCGCACCCCCCAGTGTCACAATCGGTAATTTCGGATTTTTGAATACCTTTGATGATGATTTTGATACAAAATCGTCAAAATCTTAGGTGGCGATCGCCAATCTCAAATCCCCAAACGACCATTTTGCGTTGTGTGACAGTTTAGGGTGCGGAAGGTGGGTTGTATATCAATACTCTTAGTGATTTTATCCGTAAAGCTATAACTTGTTTGTAGTATAGCAATTTCATTTAAAGGATTTGTTTGTAGATGCGATCGCCATTTTAGGGATGATGGAATGCGATCGCTATTTGATGTAGGTGGATGAAATGCGATCGCTGTTTGGTGTAGGTAGGATGGAGTGCGATCGCTGTTTAATGTAGGTAGAATGAAGTGTGATCGCTGTTTAATGTAGGTGGGATGAAGTGCGATCGCTTTTTGCTTATACTTAGGAAGTGCGATCGCTTGTTGTGAGAAGTTTGAGGTGTGATCATGTATCATAATATTGAAAACTAAATTAATGAGGTGAAAAATTGCCA
>JBJTUF010000066.1:0-11190 GCA_046080565.1 Cuspidothrix sp.
AGGTGTATTTTGTAGAATTCAGGTAACATTATCAATAGATAGTCCTTATTGAGAATAGTGGGGCTATCTTTTTTTACCATAAATCGGTACAATTTTCACCTGATAAGCTGTTTAGGTTATTTCGTCATCCCCTCAGGTTAAATTCCCCTCTAATTTCACATTTATCGCACTGAATTTTACATCTTTTCCTACTACTAAATTCCCCTGACTACTAATATCCCCAGGTTGTGAACCAAACTGCACCCCGACAGGTACACTCATTGTCAATAATGGCATTTGGGGATTAATTGCACTAAATTCACTGCCATCTGGAAATGTAAAACTATTTGCCGTAGTAGCAAAAAATGAACCTTGAATATCTAAAACTGCATCTTTACCAAAAATTATTCCATTGGGATTGAGTAAAAATAAATTGGCATTACCATTTACTCCCAGCGTTCCCAAAATATTAGAAACGTTATTACCTGTTACTCGACTAAAAATATTATTGATATTTGCAGGATTATCAAAATATACTCTTTGTCCATTATTAATATTAAATTCTGAAAAGCTATGAAATAGATTACTTTCTTTAGTTACCCCACCTGTAATTAAATCACCAACCGCGCCTTTAATATTCACTCCTGATGTAATGGAGGAGTTTTCATTTCCTAATGTGGTATCAGGTGTAATTTGGGCTAAAGCTATTTTAGCAGGAGATAGCAGTACAATAGGTAACAGGGCAATTGTCCTCATTACTACCGAAAAACTAACTTTACCTTGAGTAAAATTTTGAATATGTTTAATTTTATTCATAGTAGATGACCCTGAGCAAAAATGATAACTCGGATAATTAGGACTTCTGGGCAACATCACATAATTTAGCAGATATCCCAGACTGAAAATCAGTAGAAATTACAGGTTGGCTAATTAAAACTATATCACCATTTTCATTCCGTACCATACCCTGCGCTACCAGATTTTTTGTGTAAAAAGTGCAAAATTCCTACTAAGTATGAATTTAGGTGTAGAGACATTCCATGGAACATCTCTAGAAAGGTGATGAATACGCATATTTAAACTCCCTCCTTGGGAGTTACACCAGGGGTTGGTTTATTAGTTTGGGGTAATGTTTGTTTAGCAACATTATCAGCAGCTTCTTTAAACATTGGTTCTAATTTATCACGCCAGTATTTAATATTAGGTAACTTTTCTGGGTGATCTCGATAAGCTAAAACTTCATCCCATTTACCATTATCAATAGCTTTATTAATATCATTAGCTAAGGCTTCTGCTTTTGCCCAATCTTGCTGCCATTGATTAATAGTATCAACTGTTTCTTTAATACCCGAAACAGCATTTCCTGAAGTTGATTTTAGCAAAGAAATTGCACCTTGTAAATCACCAGATTCAAATTTTTCCCTAGCTTTAGCTATTGTTTTTGATGGATCTTCTGTAGGTGATTTAGAGGGTTGAATTTTAGTATTTTCTACATTAGGTGTAACTACAACTGAAGGAACAGGACGGGCGGCAATGAAAGCACTATCATCTACAATTTCAATTGCCAAACCTTTATCTCGACGGCAAGTAATCCAGTTTTCATGATTAGCAATAATATCAGAATGCGCCCAAGCTAAACGCCCAGATGGTAGTTTTACTTCTACCCAACCACGCTTTGTCCGCTTCCCTGTCACCTCAAACTGACTAGCTGTACCCAAGGTTTTCAAAATATTATCAGAATTAATCGCACTGGGTTCAGAACGAATATTAGAATTAGCCGTCACTACGGCCGAACATTTATTTGTGATTTTATTATTTTCTCCTGTCCAATAAGCAGTTAAATTCTTAAAATTAGGATATATATTTGTAAATAAAGCCGCTAAACCACCTGCTAAAAATATACCAATTAATAAAGGTAAAAGATCGGGTTTATTTGATTCTTGGGGAATAGATATTTGAGAAACAGGTTGAGGTTGGGAAACTGGTTGAGAACGAATATGATTACCAGGTGAAACCGCCATTGTTTGCTGTGTATATCCTGAAGTATTCTTGTGAGGAGATTGGTAAATAATCTGTACAGATGTAGGAGGTTGAGACAGTTCAGGTGTGATATTCATCAAGTCTCGACAAGCTTGTAATGCCTCGGTCGCTGTTTGATAACGCTCTTTAAAATGGTAACGCACCATTTTAGTTAAAATTGCCACTAAATCAGGATTAAGCGGAATTAAATATTGCCAGTTAATTTCTCCCGTGTCAGGATCTTCCTGCAATTGACTAAATGGAACTCCGGTTAATGCTTGAATGGCAATGATCCCCAAAGCATAAATATCACTATTGGGTCTAGGTTTGCCTTGACCTTGTTCTGTTGGCATATAGCCAGGTGTACCAATTGCTACCGTAGCTGTCCCCTGTCCCCCAACTGTTACCACAGGAGAACGCAATTGCTTAACTGCACCAAAATCCACCAGAACTAATTTATAATCACTTGCGCGGCGAATAATATTATCTGGTTTAATATCGCGGTGAATTACACCCTGTTCATGAACAAACTCCAGAATACTTAAAATTTCCAGCAACATTTGCATAACTTGGGTTTCACTCCAAGGTTGTCCGGGAATGAGTTCTTCATTGAGAGTATGGCCATCAATAAATTCTTGGACTAAAAAGAATTCTTGATTTTCGTCAAAATAAGCTAAAAGTCTGGGTATTTGGTCGTGGTTACTGAGTTTTTCTAAGGTTTCCGCTTCGTTGTGAAACAGACGTTTAGCAGTGGTAAATAAATTAGAATCAGAATTAGCAGGTTTGAGGTGCTTTACCATGCAGATCGGATTGCCTGGCCGTCTGGTATCTTGGGCAATGTAGGTTTGACCAAATCCCCCATTGGCTAAGATGCGAATAATTTGGTAGCGATGATCTAGTAATTTGCCTATCATAAATTTCCCTCCCCAGCTTGACAGCTTAAATTTTCTCGCTAGTAGTAAATATCTCCAAATTTCCTTTTCTGAAATCAGGTATCTTGAGAAAAGATTTAAACTAGCACAAAAGTCTCGAAATTCTTAATTTTGTCATCAGTATTTTTATTTACTAAGTAAAAAGGTACAAAACAACTAAAATATGCAACAAAAGATAATAGAGGCAGGGGTACAGGGGAGAATAATATTTTTAGTTCTTCCTCATAACTCCTGATAGGGTAGCGTGACAAAGCCATACTCCTAAACTCCTGATAGGGTAGCGTGGCCAAACCATACTACTGAACTCCTTAATTCTTACCCTAACACCTACTTAGCGATGCCACCTAAGATAACTAATTCTACCTCATGGCAACAAGCTAAAATCTTGATGCAACCTGCTTTTATTCGTGTGATTGATAATATTCGTAAACAGCTTGATATATCTAACTGGAAAGGTAGTTACCAAGATGTATTAACTTGGCCTGCTAACACCACTGATGACATTAAAGCTTTAGTCACCCAGTTGATCCAGGATATGGAAACCGCAACACCCACACAGATAGAGGAAATTAAAAAAACTCTGGCTAAGTTGCCTATGCCCTCTCCAGGATACCACTTGCTTTTGCAACTGCAACAGCAACAAATCAGTGTGGATTTATGGGATTTGTGTTATCAAGTATGTTTTGTGAATTATAGTCCAGAAAATACAACTGTTGATATTGATACTAATTTAATTGATGAATATGGTGATGTAGATTGGCAACAGCTAGAAAATAAAACTCAGAAATTAGTAAAACAGGTTTTTGCTAATTTACCAACATAGCAGGAGGCGGTGGTGCAGGGGAGGTAGGGGGAAAATTCTTTCTTCTTCTGAACTCCTGATATCGAAGCCATACTTCTGACTGCTGAACTCCTAAACTTCTGACTGCTGAACTCCTGAACTCCTGACTCCTAATTATGAAATTAATTTCTGAACCATCCATACGGGTGAAAATTGAAAAGATGAAACAACGGGTGCGGTGGGGTCATGCAGCTATTTTACAGAGGGGAATTGACCAAACCTCTATGGTGATAGATGACGGCCAGTCAGAAAGTCCAGATTTTTCTTTTATGGTTATGGGTGATACGGGTACTAAATCCCATTCTGGACACCATCCCCAGCGTGAAGTTGCCAAAATGATGTTAAATCATGGTGATGATTGCCGCTTTGTGCTGCACACTGGGGATGTAATTTATATGGTGGGTTCTCGTGAATATTGCCCAGCCAATTTTCTTGAACCCTATCGGGAATATTTATTGGGTGGAGATTCTCCAGAAAATATTGCTTATGACAAAATGATATTTAAGTTACCGATTTTACCAGTTTTGGGTAGTCATGATTACTATGATGTGCCTTTAGTTTATCGGTTGCTAACGGGGCCAACTTTGCCTTTACGACGAATGTTAAAGTATAAAGATATTGAAATTGGTTGGCATGGCTCGAATCAAGGTGATGCCTATGCTAGAGCTTTTTTAGATTATTTAGCGGGAATTTCTCCAGGTGAATTAGAATCCCATTTGCATGAATATTACAACGCTGAAACTGATAGTGGTCAGTGTTTACGTTATCAACCGGGGAAGTTTACTCGTTTATCTAATCGTTATTATACTTTCTGTTACGGTGGGATTGACTTTTTTGCTTTAGATTCTAATACTTTTAATACTCCTGATCCCTTACCCAATAACCAGGATGGAGATAGTTTTCGCAGAGAATTAGAACAACGTCGTCAGGAAATTGACACGGAAGAATTACAAATTTTGGCAGAATGTGACAAACTCAATCCCGAAAAAGCTGATGAAGCAGAATTACTGGCTGAACTGGGTGCTAAGTTAGATCAAATCAATGAGATCAAAATTGATATTGAAAAGCAATTAGCCTCTCATAAAAATAGTGATGTTGATTTTGAACAGTTGGCATGGTTAAAAGATAGATTAATTGCATCTTGGCAAAATCCGGCAGTCAGAGGAAGGGTAATATTTCTTCACCATCCTCCCTATGTTACAGAGGCAACTAAATGGAATCAAGGACAAACTTTGGCAGTACGTCATCGGTTGCGAGAGGTTTTTGATCAAGTAGCTAAGAGTTTAGACAATATGCTTTCAGAACGACCCTTAGTAGATATAGTATTTAGTGGACACGCCCATTGTTTAGAACATTTGCAAACAGTAAATACAGGACACGCTGATTCTGGTATTAATTATATTATATCCGGTGGTAGTGGTCGCCGTCCCCGTCCTCAACGCCCTGAAGGATCAGAATTGCTGGAAACATTTATTAATAATCAGAATATTGTTACTCAAAAAGTTGCAGATTCGCTGTTGTATGTGGGACGTAGTGGTTACGGGTTTCAGAGGAAAAAACCTTATTCTTGTGTGCGCGTGGATGTAAAGGGGGGTTTTCCTGCTAAGTTTAAGATCACACCACTAGTGACAGAGTTAATTGAGGGAAAATGGTGCAAAGGCTCTTTGGAAACTTTTATAATTTAATCTTCATTATCCTCATTAGTTGGGGAATATTAGTTTTTAATCCCCATTTAGCGATCGCAGATACTTCTGTTTCTTCTCCTTATCAACAAAGAGAACATCCTAGTCCTGATGGTATTGGTAAATACTATATGGATAGGGAAATTGCTAAATATATGGGATATACCGGTGCTAGTTGGTTAGAAAGAAGTAGAAGAGAAGCACAAGAAAAAACTAATGAAGTGATCAATCTTCTGAATTTAAAACCTAATGATACAGTAGCAGATATTGGTGCTGGTACAGGATATTTTACTTTCCGTATTGCCCCTTTAGTTCCACAGGGTAAAGTATTTGCGGTGGATATTCAGACCCAGATGTTAGACATAATTGGCTATCTTAAAGAAGACCGCAATCTTACTAATATTGAAGGGGTTTTAGCAATTCCTACTAATCCTAATCTGCCAGATGAAAGCGTAGATGTTGCCTTAATGGTAGATAGTTATCATGAATTTGCATATCCTCAAGAAATGATGACAGGAATTATTCAAGCTTTAAAACCTGGTGGCAGAGTTATATTAGTAGAATATCGCGGTGAAAACATCTTTATTCCCATTCAGCGTTTACACAAAATGACCCAAAAGCAAGTTATTAAAGAAATGCAAGCTGTTGGGTTAGTATGGCGAGGTACTGAAGATATATTACCCAGTCAACATTACATGGTTTTTGAAAAACCACAAATTAATTCATAGGGAAGAGGTGACAGGTGACAGGTGACAGGTGACAGGCAAGAGGGAATAGGCAACCCCAAAGCGTCAGCCATCAACATTGCCGAATCAAAAAGGTTTTTTTATTCATACTATCCCAAACTATCCAGTTAACACCATTGTCTAAATTATCGGATTGATTAGTAACTTTAAAATACAACTTTTCTCCAGTTTTGAACTGTACAGCGAAATCAGCACTTTGGGCAAAAACAACTATAAAACCTCTATCTCGTAAACAATACATTGCCCAATTCTTTAGAGATTGTTTATGGGGTTCATGAGGAATGGGTGGGTTAGTAATTACGTCTTCAATGACTTTTAAAACTTTTTCCATGTTGATATTTTATGAGAATGACCACAAATTTATATCATAAACCCATTGGGAATATTTTCTATGTTTATAGCAGAAGCCAGGAGGAAAAGCCTTGTTATATACATTTTAAGGATTCATAGTGTCCTAATCTAACCTGAGTTCGACTCATAATTTTTAACCCCTCTCCAAACCTCTCGCCACAACGAGGAGAGGCTTAAAAACTTCTTTTTAAGATTTTAATAAGGGGTTAAAATCTCCCTATCCGTGTCAGAGAGGGGTTGGGGTGAGGTTCATCAAACTTACGTTAATCTAAATAGCTACAGTTATATTACTCTTGAGGATCACAACGAATTTCGATCATAAACCCATCGGGATCATAAAAATAAACTCCTCTACCAGTGGGACGGGTAATAGGGCCATAAGCGATGACAAGATTATTTTCTTGAATTACTGTCAATGCTTGATTAAATAATTGTGGATCAATATCGAAAGCTAAATGATATGCTCTGGTAAAAGACTTATTGGGATCGGGATCTGGTGGTAATAATTCTGGTTCTCCAAATAAGTCTATAATTGTGCCGTCGGGAGTAACAAAATTAGCAACTTTACCTTTTGCGACCAGTTCTGTTAATGTTTTTGGTACTTCGTCCCCTGTAAGTTCGTGTAAGCCTAAAATATCACCATAAAAATGGCGAGATGCTGCCATATTTTGCACATTAATAGCGATATGATGGACTTTACGGAGGTAGCCAATAGGAATTTTTTTCTTATTCATAAATTGGTAAGCATTCAGCATTAATAGGACTTACGCATTTTAAGGAAATGTAGGGGGTTGAGATTGCTTCCTTACGTCGCAATGACAGTATTTGAAGTAGGTTTTGCGTAATTCCAGATTAAGTAATCACCAAATTCCCCATTAACTCCTGCAACCTGTCCTTAGCATCCCGAAACACAGACCAACCATCACCTACCAACACCGCTTCGACCTTTTCTAACCCTGCTAACTGAGACACAGATGCGATCGCATTTTCTCGATTGAGCAGCTTTTCATCTGGTAATATAGTTAAGCTACCAGCTACAGGCGATCGCACCAAATCCCCAGTAATCAAAGTGGTTTCCTCCAACAGCAGCGCCAACTCACCGGGAGTTTTAGAACCCTGCATTTCTATCACCTTCAGTCCAGGGACAAACTCCTCACCATCAGTTAACCAAGCATCACATAAAATGGGAAAATCCTCTTTTTCCCCAGCAGGGCCAGCAATTTTGGAGTAGGTTTGATTAGCAATTTCCTTTGCTGAACGTAGATGATCCGAATTAGTAATTATAATCCAAGCTACACCACCCAGAGATTCTAAATGATTCCAGTCATGATTGGATAAAGCTACTGGGTCAATCAAAATATTCCCCTCTGGACGAATCCAGGCAAAGCCATTAAAATCAATATTTCTGGCAGGATTGAAATAAGACCAGGTATATAAATCAGGACGGTGCAAAGATTTCATGGTGATTTTTTGTTTATAACCTATCAGTCAGCATTAATACTTTATCAAGAATTAAACCCAATTCACAATTCCTCCAGATACAGGCCAAGATGAAATCTAGAGAACAGTTATAGAAGAAAGTTTTATGAAATACTAATTGGGAAGAATATTTTCTTTCTCAGGGTAGATGAAACAGCTAAAATCACGTTCCCAAGATTTACGCAGCCTATTTGAGAATAGCATCACCATAGAATATGTAGCTGAACCTCTCAAAGCTGTATCTGCTGATGCAGATGTTATGCAAGTATTACATTGGATGCAGCAACAGGATTTTGATGTTGTGGGGGTAGAAACAGGAAATACTATCAACGGTTATGTACAACGTGCTGATTTGATGCAATGTGAATCGGGAAAATGCAGCGACTACCAACAAATATTTCATCCCCAAGAATTAGTGGCCATTTCCACACCTTTAATGAAGTTATTACCCATTTTTGCACACACATCTAGATTATTTGTCTTAGATGCTAACCAAATTACTGGGATTATTACCTATGGTGACTTACAAAAAGCCCCAGTGCGAATGTTACTATTTAGTTTAGTTACTTTACTAGAAATGAATTTATTACGATTAGTTAGACTTTATTATCCCCAAAATTCTTGGCAAGCAATTCTCAAACCTGAAAGATTAGAAGCAGCGCGAAAATTATGGCGGGAAAGTCGAGACAGAAATGAAGCTACAGATTTATTAGACTATTTACAATTTTGTGATAAACGGGAACTGATATTAAATCATCCAGAATTATTTCAAAAATTAGGATTAAATTCTAAACGTGGCGGTGAAAAATTTCTCAAATCGGCTGAACATTTACGTAATCGTCTGGCACACGCTCAAAATTTAGTCACAGGTTCTTCTTGGTCAGAATTAATTTCTTTAGCAGCAGGAATGGAACAGTTATTAATTCATTGTGAACAAATTTAATTTTGTCTGATAGCGTAGCGTGAGGTCTTCCCATTGATAGTCTAATAGTTTGACAATGCTAAATTGCATTTTTACTAAACTATCATCTATGCCATATTCATAACTATTTGGTCGCCATTTTTTATCTTCATCTCCTAAGATAGCTAAACTGATCACTGGTCTATGAAATAAATCAAAGGAACGATAGTTATAGATGTACATTCTTTGGGTACATTCTTTGGGTAAATTCTTTATCATATTGACTTTGTACTTCTATGTGGATCAAAATCCAGATGATTTCATTATTTAATAACCAAACTTGAAATAGTTTATCCGCATAACGTTTTTTAGTTTGACTAGATGCGGTGATTTGTTCTAGTTCTTTATCCAATGATATGGGGGTTTTACTCCAATCAATTTTTCGGTGGAGGTTGGGGTACAAGAATTGGATGAATAATTCAAAATATTCTCCTATTGCTTCTTTCCATGTTTGATCATAATTGGCGGTTGTTTCTGTCATGTTCTTTGTCTGAATCAGGATGTCCAGGATTTAAGGATTTACAAGATGAGGATTTTTAAATTATGGAAATTTCTTGATAATCACCTAAATTAGTTGTATTGATAATAGAAAAAATTTGATCAATTTGTGATCTTTGAACAGGTGGAAACCATTCTAAAAATTCATCTACAGTTGCACCATCACGCAAATTTTCAAATAATGCAGCTACCAGAACTCTTGTTTCTCGAAATACCCATGCACCACTTACTTTATCAGGTTGTCTTTCTATTGCATCTAAATTTTCCCATCCCTTCATTGTTTATACCTCTTTGGTAAATGGAAAAGTTACACTTAGATTAATTTAAACTGGCAATTGTCAGCATCAGATTTTTTTGTCAGAATCAGGATTTCCAGGATTTGAGGATTTACAGGATATAATTGTCAAACATCCCCTCAGTAAATTAAACTAGATCCTAGTCGGTTTTAACCGACTTTAGCTTTGAGACAGGGAATTTATTCCCTGGATCATGGATTCTCAATTATAGATTCCTTCAATATGCCAAACTTCTATGTCATTCATCACATCCATCATTAACTGGGTAAGTGGTTTATTCTCACCCCCACCCCGCACACCTATAAATACCAATATCCAAATCAATCAACTGCGTGAAGCAGAAATAAAAACCTATTTACAATTTATATTAGAAGTATTATCAAAAACCGCCGAAAGTGAAGAGGAAGTTTACCCCCTACTCAAAGCCAACACAGATAAACTCAATCTCACCTTTGCTCAAGTATTACAGGTTTGGGCAACCACAACAATAGCGGAAGCAGAACCAGACACAGCACAATTTTTAGCTATAACAATAGGTGAATTTAGTAATTTAATTCAACAATTTCCTTTAGGCAACAAAGCCAATAACATCGAAATTGGTATAACTTGTTATGAAATAGCTTTAACTTTTTTTACCCGTCAAACTTCTCCAGAAAATTGGGCAACTTTACAAAATAATCTAGGGAATGCCTACTCTGATAGAATCAGGGGAGATAAAGCGGAGAATTTAGAATATGCGATCAAAGCTTATAAAGAAGCTTTAAAAGTCAGAAATCGCACCGATTTTCCTCAAAACAATGCGGAAACTTTATTAAATTTGGGTATTCTTTACCAAGATTCACAACAATTAGATTTAGCTTATTCTACCTTTACTCAAGCCATTGTCACCGTTGAAGGTTTGTGGGGGGAAATTATTTCTGGGGAAGAAAGTAAACGCAAACAAGCTGAGGAATGGAACAAGTTATATAGAAGGATGGTGGAAGTTTGTTTAGGGTTGGGTAAAGAAACGGAAGCTATCAGTTATATTGAACGCAGTAAAACCCGCAATTTAGTAGAACAAATTCTCAGTCGTGATTTAGAAAATATCTTTCCATCTGAAGTAATTACGCAATTAAAAGAATTAGAAAATCAGATTGCCACCGGACAAAATTTAATCCAAACTGGTAAGGCTGAAAATTACCAAAACTTAGCCCAAAATCTGCAAGAATTACGCCAACAACGACAAAAATTACAAGATCAATATTTACCTGTTGGTGCTAGTTTTAATGGTTCATCAGTACATAGTATGCTAAAATATTAAAGTAAAAATTCCAACCAGATGAGGAAGAACAGCAAAACCATTGATATAGTTGACTTAGGAGACCAAATTGTAGTTGACTGTAAGAGAAAATGTTGAAATTTAGGCA
>JBJTUF010000067.1:0-5778 GCA_046080565.1 Cuspidothrix sp.
TATGAAATAACCATCGGCATTTTTTCCGGGCTATACTAACAGTAACTATCTCTAGCCCTCATGATTACGTCAAGTCTGGCTCACATGAAAACATCCTCAAAGCCCGACACAGACAGCCTTTTTAATTTTCGGACAGGTCTAAGGGTGTGTACCGACGGACTTGGGTAGAAAACCAAGTTTTATTACAAATAATTATCCCCATTTTAGAGTCTTTTCAAGAACAGAAAATTAAAACTATCTTACTGAAAGATGCAGCTTTAAATCTCCATTATTATCGTGATAATGGATTACGAATGATGCCTAACTTAGAATTATTAGTTCATCCCTCAGATGCTTTAATGGGGATGAATTTATTAGAAAATCTTGGCTGGAAATCAACAACAAAAATACCTGAAAAGATTTTACCATTTTCCCAAGCAATGGGATTTAAAAATAGTGCCGATCAATTTTTTGTTTTGCGTTGGCATTTATTCACTGATGGGTTTTCAGAAACAGCCGAAAATTATTTTTGGGAAAATACTATAGTTACCCAATTGGGTGAATTACCAATAAATATATTAAATCCCACAGATCAGCTATTGTATATTTGTGCAACTTTAAAAAATCATGTAATCTCAAGTAATAGAATTGCTGATGCTGCTATGATCATCAATAATTCAGAATATCAGATTAACTGGAAACAATTAATTATCAAAACTCAAGAATACCGCTTTGTTTCTGGGCTAAAAAATCTGATCACGGCTTTAGAGGAAATTTTAAATATTTCTATCCCTTCTGCAATTTTAACAGAGATCATCAATTTACAAATTTCCAACTTTGAGAACCGTGAATATCAGATTATGACGCAGGAAAATAACAGTGTATTAGATCGTTTTAATCTGAGATATTACCAATATGCAAGAATGATGAGTAATGAAAATAAAAATTTTCATCTTTTGGAATTTTTTGCATATCTACAATATCTTTGGGGTTAGAAAATTTATCGCAAGTTCCATTTCAGTTCATGGTTAAAGGCATTAAAAGACTCATAAAAAACAGATAAATACATTAGTTTAATCTAGCCGCTTTTTGTTTTAAGTTTCTGGCAGCATTTAAATCTCTATCAAACTCAAAACCGCAATTCCTATAATAAAATACTTTTTGAAATAGTGGTAATTGAGATTTTTTTGTACCACAATGAGAACAAGACTTACTACTATATAGTTGTAACTTTTCACGGTAAGCAGAACTCGAAAATTGTTACTAATTGTTAGCTTTGTCGTTATTGTTAATTAACCCCACATCAATCGAACCGACTATAAAATCATACCTTTTCTAAATATTCATCTGGAGTGTAGTATTTGATAGATGTTTGGAGTTGCATATCAACCTCATATTTGTAATTTTATCTAATTTTAGTTATCCTGGATAATGCTTTGCTAAAAATTCCTGTGCTTCCACTCTATCCCTAATTATACCATCTACAGTTGCAATCAATAAATCATCAAGCATTTGTTTATATTTAGGACTAGGTTTATAACCTAATGCTTTTAAGTCATCACCATTTAATAAAGGTTGAATATTTCCTAAGTTTGTTAAATATTGCCAAATCTGTTTTCTAATTTTACGGGGACTTTGTAAAGCAATTAAAATTAAAGTTTGTAAATCATATTTTCTCAATAAATACAGGGTTTGACTAGGTTTTTTAAAAGTTGGTAATAATGGAATTATTTGAGATTGAATTTGAAATAATTTCCCTAGTCTATTAATACTATCATCAGTTAATTGCAGATTTATAGCTACTTTTCCCCGATATTCTGGTTGTAAATAGGCAATTAATACTTCTAGGCGGATTTGCCAGTTTACTAAAGTTTGTTTTTTGTCAAATTTTTGTAAACAGCGTTCTAATAAATTTAATTGTCGAGAAAGTTGTGTATCCAATTTTAAGCTAGGATGAATACATTGTAAAGCCCCTAAATTATTTAATAATTCTAAAGCTGATTGCCAATAAGATGCAGATAATATATATTTTAATTCAGTTTTGAGGCGAGTTTGTAAAGCGGGAGTTTTAGTATTATTTTGGCTAGTGCGATCATAAACTCCGCTATTTATTGCATAACGAATATAAGTTTCTGTTTGTGGTTCTATCTCAAAACCAAACCGCACAGCAAACCGCACGCCACGATAAATCCGAGTGGGATCTTCAATAAAACTATTAGCGTGTAAAATCCGAATTTGTTGATTTTGTAGGTCTATAAAACCACAAAAAAAATCTAATAGTTCGCCGACGCGGGGAGAAGTTAATCTCAAAGCCATTGCATTAATTGTAAAGTCTCGCCGATATAAATCTTGGCGAATGGAACTGGCTTCGACTTCTGGATTTGCTGCTGGATAAGGATAAAATTCTGTTCTAGCTGTGGCAATATCTACCCACAATGAATCTAATTGAGGATCTTTATGCCATAATAAAGCCGCAGTTTGAAATGCGCCATGAATTTCTAATCTGGCATTTGGATAAATTTCTTGTAAGGCTTTAGCTAATTCTACACCTGCGCCTACATTGGCTGTTTGATGAAAACCATCTACTACTAAATCAATATCGTTAATTATTAAAGGATTATTGTCTGATTCTGATAATAGTAAATCTCGCACTGCACCCCCAACTAGATAAAGATGCCAACCGCGTTTTTCTGCTGCTTGGGATGCTGTGGTTAGTAATCGCCACAGTTCAGGATTAAGACGGTTTTCTAATTCTGTATTCAATTCTAAATCCTGAGAATTATTTTTAATTTTTAATTCTGTTACTGAAGCTCCTCTGGAAGAGGCATTTTTAATTGTGAGTTGATGTAATTCTCTTAAAATGTCGGTGCGAGTGACAATTCCCACTAATCGCTTTTCATCTAATACTGGTAATCTGCCAATGTCATAAGTCACCATTAATGATTCAATTTCTGGTAAGGACGTATCGGGGGTAATTGTCTTTAAATTACTTGTCATATAACCTTTAACTGGTGCATGACTAAATCCATGATGTAAGGCAATATCTAAATCCCGACGGGAAATAATTCCAATTAATAAATCTTGTCTATTAACTACAGATAAACCTGAATGTCCATAACGTAATAAAATCCGTTGTGCTTCGGCTATGGTTGTTTCTGGGCGAATGGTTCGCACTGGTGAAGACATTAAATCTCTAGCAGTAGGAGGATGGGGAATTTGAGCTTTTAATCCATTTAATAATTGTTGTAAAATTGGTTGTGAATTTTTGGTGCGAAGGTTAAGAGATGCTGCTTGAGAATGTCCACCACCACCATGAGGTTGAAATAAGTAATTAAGATTTGTTTGGGGAATTTGGGTTCTCCCAATTACTGTTAACCGCCAATCATTTTCACTTAAGGGATATTCATTTGCCAAAAGTACGGCATCGGTTTCTGTTAAATCAATAATTTCTGAGGCTAAACCTGATAAACCTGGGACAAAACTAGAGGTTTTTATTGTCACCCAAGCAATGGTATATCCTCGTAAACACAGATATTCTAAATTTTCTAGAGTTGTGCTTAATAATTGTTGTAATTGTGGTGATAAACCAGGATCACGATAAGTAGAAATAACTGATAAATTTGCTCCTTGCTGCATTAACCAGGCTAAAGCTAAAGCATCTCTCGCTGTGGATTGTTTATATGTTAATGAACCTGTATCAACATGAATACCCAAAGCCATGACGGTTGCTTGGGCGGAATTTAAAGAAATATTATTTTTTTGTAACAGTTCTACCATTAAAGTAGTTGTAGCACCTACTTCGTCTAAGTATAATTGGGTAGTGGGAATATCCCCATCTTGTGTAAGATGATGATCATAAACTATGATTTCTTGAACATGGGGTAAATCGAACCAGATAGCGGCTTTACCCAAGCGATCGCGCTTTTGAGTATCCACCACTATTAAAGAACGGATTTTTTCGGGATTTACCGAACGTCTTTCAATTAAGGGATACTCGTCACGATGTAAGGCCAAAAAATCCCGCACGGGAGGATGTGCGCCCCCAGTAAGAACAATTTTACTCCCTGGTTTCAGACAAGTTAACCCCACCGCCGCCCCTAAAGCGTCAAAGTCAGCAGTTGTGTGACAAAGAATTAAATCCATATTTTAGAAGGTGACAGGTGACAGAGAAGAATAGGTAATAGGTAATAGAGAATATAATTTCTATCTTAGTCATTTTGCCAATCAGCGATCGCCAATCGCCAATTACCAATTACCAATTACCAATCACCAATCACCAATCAGCAAGTGTTACAAACCAGCGTAAAATATTAATTTATCAGGCGATGCCTTGTGAGTTCATAAGGTTCACTGAAAAGCACAGACTGTTTATACAGTAGCAGTTCTGGGATAAACTAAGATTTCGTTATGTTGGGAAACACAAAATGAGCATAGTATTTCAAATCGCTTTAATATCATTAGTCCTGTTCTCTTTCGTGCTTGTGGTTGGTGTACCTGTTGCTTACGCCACACCTCAAAACTGGGTAGAATCTAAAAAACTGCTCTGGGTTGGTTCTGGAATTTGGGCAGCTTTAGTTGTGTTAGTTGGTATATTAAACTTCTTTGTGGTTTAGTTAACTGCTTTAATTATCCACTAACAGCTACCATACACAGTAAGTGAGCAGAAAAGCCGATGTAAAGAGTCGAAAAGAAAGTTTTTTGTTTTTCTGAACGACTTTTTCCCGATTGTGCTTTCCTGCTCTTCTATTTTGAATCCAGAAAAGTATATTGGTAAAGCAGTTATTCTAAATTTATTCAGAGGCAGTTATGGCAGTTTTTGAAGGGAATTTTCAGCAAACGGAGTCTTTGCGGTTTGCATTAGTTATTGCCCGTTTTAATGATCTTGTGACTTTGAAACTAGTAGAGGCATGTAAAGATTGCTTAAAACGGCATGGTATTAATCCTGACCCCGAAGGTGAACAAGTTGATTATATTTGGGTTCCTGGTAGTTTTGAAGTTCCAACTGTAGCTCGTCAATTAGCTATGTCTGGCCGTTATGATGCCATTATTTGCCTTGGTGCAGTGATTAAAGGACAAACACCACATTTTGATTATGTATCGGCGGAAGTTTCTAAAGGTATTGCTGCGGCTAGTTTTCAAACAGGTGTACCTGTAATTTTTGGCATTTTAACCACAGATACCATGCAACAAGCCTTAGAACGAGCCGGAATTAAGAGTAATCATGGTTGGGAATATGCCATGAATGCTATAGAAATGGCTAGTCTGATGCGTCAATTACGCCCAATTTAGCTGGGTAATGGGTAATGGGTGATTGGTAATGGGTAATTGGTAATTGAAAAATTCTTCCCCCCTGGTCCCCTGCGGTTATCGAGCGAAGTCGAGATGCCCCTGCCACACCCTAATTCTGTCCTCTGAAAAAGTTTTAGCTCAGGGGTTGACAAATCTGAATAAATCTGGAATACTAGGATTGTTGAGAGATGCGGGTATAGCTCAGTGGTAGAGCGCAACCTTGCCAAGGTTGATGTCGCGCGTTCGAATCGCGTTACCCGCTTTAAGATAAAATAGAATATCTCATCCCGTTACTGATTATTGAGTAGGTGGTGAGTTTTTGTGGTATGAAGGTTTATAATTAGGGATTGCCAAAGAAATTAATATTCAATTAGGGCTTGCTGAATAAACACAAAACCTAGATAAATCAAGAGTTGAGGGGGCAGAAAAAAGGAACAAAGTGCAAGAAAAAGGGGTAAAATAGATAAAAACCCTTGCATCAAGGTGCATCAAAATGTATCGCAAACAAAA
>JBJTUF010000068.1:0-11166 GCA_046080565.1 Cuspidothrix sp.
GAGAATGAGGCTTTTTCAATCTCTCTTTTCTCTCCTTGTCTTCAATTAGAGTCATTGATCATCTTTTGTCTTCCTCCCCCCCCGCATAACTACTCCTTTTTGTCAAATTTCATGTTAAGAAAGATGTGGGTAATGGATAGCTTAAAAAGGGGGATTTAGGGGGATATAAAATCAATAAATTAACAGGGGTGATTATGAGTAATATCAATTGTACAAGAAATGGCTGTAATGGAACTATTGAAGATGGTTATTGTAATGTTTGTGGATTAGCAGCCATTAAATCTTTAGATCAATCTTTGAAAAATACTCATAAGTCAACTGCAAATCTCAACGTCAATCTAAGTTCAAGTATTAGAACTTCTTCAGTTACTACAGGAACAGGTTCTTCACCGCTAACAAATCGTTCTACAGGGTCACGTCGTAGTAATAGCACTTCTCGCACCAGTAGCAGGAGACAATTAGGCGCAGGTTTAATTTCTGTACCGGAATTACCTTCCACAGAACCAGAAAAAGCAATTATTACTGATCCAAAAGTACCAGAAAACAAACGCTTTTGTAGTAACTGCAATAATGGCTTAAAAAGAGAAAAAGGATTTTGTAGTAAATGCGGTCAAAAATATTCATTTATTCCCAGTTTAAAGCCTGGAGATTTAGTAGTTGGCCAATATGAAGTTAAAGGTGCAACAGCTTATGGAGGTTTAGGTTGGATATATTTAGGATTTGATCAAACCTTATCTAGATATGTTGTTCTCAAAGGATTACTTAATACAGAAGATGCTTCCAGTGCAGCCGTCGCAGTCGCAGAAAGAAAGTTTTTAGCCGCAGTTAAACATCCTAATATTGTCGGTATTTATAACTTTGTCAATCACGGCACAGAAGGTTTTATAGTCATGGAATATGTTGGCGGTAAAACCTTAAAAGAGATTAGAAAAAGTCGCGGTAAATTACCCATTGCGGAAGCTATAGCTTACATTCATCGTATTTTAGGAGCTTTTGCTTATTTACATTCTTTAGGTTTAGTTTATTGCGACTTTAAACCAGATAATATCATGGTTGAAGGTGGCGATGTCAAATTAATAGATTTAGGTGGTGTCAGAAGAATAGATGATCCCGATGGTGATATTTATGGAACAGTTGGTTATAGCGCCCCCGAAGCAGGAGAAGGCCCAACCATAGTTTCTGATTTATTTACACTAGCCAGAACTTTAATAGTTTTATTAACAGATATTAAAGGATTAAGTAAAGAATATCTTTATCAATTACCCAGTCCGCAAATTGAACCTTTATTTGCTGAAAATGAATCACTTTATCGGTTTTTAATTAAAGCTACTGCCGAAAATCCTGATGATAGATTTCAAAGTGCAGATGAAATGGCAGATCAATTATTAGGAATAATGAGGGAAGTAGTGGCTTTAGAAACAAATATTCCCCGTCCAGCTAACAGTAATTTATTTGGAGGGGATATGTTAGCACTTACTCATAATAGTGATTTTGAACCCATGAAAATTGATCAGAATTATCTACCAATTCCTATGTTAGATACTAATGATCCTGCTTTTAATCGGGTTGTGAATGCCATCTCAATTGCTAATCCTCAACAAAGAGTAACTGTTTTGCATGAAACTATCAAACAATTTCCAGAATCCCGTGAAACATTGTTAAGATTAGCTACCACTTTAATGGATATCAATAAATATGAAGAAGCTGAACTTTTTATTAATAAAGTAGAAGAAAAAGACCCTTGGGATTGGCGAATTCATTGGCATCGAGGGCGGTTATTAATGGTGTCAGAAAAATTATTAGAATCACAACAACAATTTGATCAAGTTTATTTTGATTTACCAGGAGAATTAGCGGTTAAATTAGGATTAGGAATAGCTGCGGAAAAGAATAATAATTGTCAATTAGCTATTAAAATATATGACTTAGTATCTCGCACAGATCCTAGTTATGTTTCCGCTGCATTTGGGTTATCTAGATGTTTATTAGTCACTGGAAAACGTGAACAAGCAGTAGCAGCTTTAGAACGAGTTCCCAGCACTTCAAATTTATATACTTGTGCGCGAGTAGAAATTGCCAGAACTTTAATTAATCAACAACATTCTTTACCAGGAACACAGGAATCAACAGCCGCAGCAACAGCTATAGAAGCATTATCTTTAGAAGGAATGGATCGTTATAAATTAATTAAACAAGTTTTAGAAACTGCGTTAAATTTACTTAATTCTCAGCAATTGAAAGTCGCTAATAACTTAATGCTATTAGGACAACCTTTAAAAGAGTTTAATATTCGTAAAGGTTTAGAAAAAGCATTAAGAGATATGGCACACTTAGCCAGTGGCGATGAAAAAATTCGTTTAGTTGATGAAGCTAATTATGTCCGCCCCAGAACTTGGATTTAAAATTATGCAATGTCAAAATTGTGGTGCAACAGTTGTATTAACTGATAAATTTTGTGAGGAATGCGGTACTGCTTTAACAATGATAACCCAACAAAAGACTATTTCAGGTTGTCAAAAATGTGGAGCGGATATAGAAAATATTGATGAAGATGGCTATTGTTCCCAATGTGGATTTCGCAATATTATTTCTGAACAAGAAAGAATAGAAATTTTGATTAATGCTAACTTGGCAGGAATTAGCGATAGAGGACTTCGACATCATCGCAATGAAGACTATCTAGCATTAGATAAAATTAATAATAATATCCAAATTCTTGTTGTTTGTGATGGGGTTTCCAGTTCAGAAAAACCTGAAATAGCAGCACGTACCGCAGCCGAAAGTACCTGTAAATTTCTCACCCAAACAGAATTAGATAATTCGGAAATAGCGATTAAGTTAGCCATTAATTTTGCACTAAAATCCATATCTGATCTGCCTATCAAAATTACAAATCATAACGACCCACCATCCACAACTATAGTTACAACCTTAGTTAAAAATGGTATTGCCACTATTGGTTGGTTAGGTGATAGTCGGTCTTATTGGTTAGATATAGATAACAATAAATATCAACAATTAACTGAAGATGATTCTTGGTTAAGAGAAGTAGTTAATGCAGGGGAAATGACAGAAATAGAAGCCAAAAAATCACCTCATGCTCATGCTATTACTCGCTGGTTAGGTGCAGATGTTATCGGTGATGCTAAACCGCGAATTATTAATTTTAAAATTCCCCAACCAGGTTATCTTTTATTATGTACAGATGGACTATGGAACTATGTACCAGAAGCAGAAGATTTAGGCAAATTAATCAAAGAAGCACCAGATAAAGATGCGATGAGTCTCTGCCGCTTTTTAGTAGAATTTGCCCGGGAATGTGGCGGATATGATAATATTACAGTAGGATTATTAAGGGTTTTTTGAAATTTAAATATGAGAGTAAATAAAATTAATCTGGAGGAAAAAATTGATTATTCTTTGTACGCATAATAGTGGAGGTGTAGGTAAAACTACCTTAGCTATCCATACTGCGGGTGTACTAGCTTCTCAAGTTGGTAGAACTACACTACTGATAGACTGTGATGATCAAGCTGATTCATGGCAATTTTACGCTAAACGAATGCCTAATGATAAAGAATTACTTAAAGTAGGAGATAGATTATCAATTTTGGATAATCAAAAGCGGGAAAAAATTACAAATCTTGTTAATCTAGAAGAATACGACCATATTGTGATTGATATTGATAGTGAATTTCTTAATACACTACAAATTATCCTCACGAATGACCCTGACATCATTTTAATTCCAGTTAATAAATCTCAAAGACGGAAAGCACTAAACAAATTAGATATTGTTCTTTCAGCCATGTCTAAACTTGAAAGTAAATACGGGTATTCTCCAAAAGTGATAATTGTCCCTCTGGGAGTAACACAAGAACTTATTTTGGAAAGGTTAGAAAAAATCAATAATAAGCCACAATCTTGTAGTGTATCTTTACCAATTCGTGATCTTGAAGATGAAATGTCATTAGCAGTTTACGAAGATAGAAATTATATTTGGAATTATACAGACTGCCAGGATTTATATCAAGCCTTTTCTTTACTTGTAGGAATTGAGAGGATTTAATCATGCCCTTAGAAAGTCAAAAAGAGGAAATAAAACAATCAAAAGAACATCATGAAGATGCTTATGTTGATAGATTGATTTCTGAAGCTTCTCAACAGATTCACCTCAACGAGAAGCCAGAACAATTTACTATTATGATTCCTGAATCTCATGAACATAAAGCAGGAGAAATTGGTAAAGTGTTAGGATTATCTTTCTCTGTTATATTAAACTCTGCTGTTAAATATGCGCTGTTTTATGCTCAAAATAAAGGTGTATATTTAAAAGAACTGGAAGAATATCCAAAGAATCTTAGTTCACATTCATTAAGATTGAAAGTGACTGCTGAAACTTGGCAAAGATTAAAAGAACTAGAGATGACAGAACAAATTTCTGAATGTGTTTTTATAGGAATTGAATTATTGTATAAGCAATTAATTGATATTAAAATAAAGGTATAAAGAGTTATGACAGAAACCTGGATAAATAGAAAATTGATTGATACAATTATTGGTCTTGATCCATCAACAAAAGGAGAATTAGGTCGCCGTGCTGCTGCTCACTTGGGACTAGAACCTGGTCCAATAGGTAAGGATGGTGGTATAGATGGAAGTGGCTATCTTAATGGACTAAAAATATATTTTCAATCAAAACTAGAAAATAAGCCACTAGATGCGGACTATGCTGATAATTTATACGCAAAACTTGTGCGTCATCAAGTAGATATAGGTGTTGTACTTTCAGCTAATGGTTATACAAAAGGATTTGCACCAAGATTGAAAGAATTTGAATTTATCCATACTAATATTTATGGCATCAATTGGTTTAAAATTCACTTACTTAATCTGCAAGATTATTTTACTGAAAGCATAGCTTTTAAAGCAGCTTTAAAAGATTTACCACCATTAGTAGATTTAGGGATTGAAAAATGGATCTCTTAGCTAAAATTATGTTAATAAGATCTAATTTATTGGTAGATTTATATGAACCCAAGATAACTTAATTGATGACAATTTTTCAAAAAGTAACTCCTGATAAATTTACCTATTACTAATCACAAAAACTATCATGTTTAACCAATTTAAAGCTGAAGTATTCCAAAACCAATTTTTACCCGAAGGTGCAAAAGAAGTTCACGCCATTATGACGGTTTCTACAGAACCAGGTTCAGGAATAGAAAAACCTATAGCATCTGGAAATAGTAGATTATTTGGGATTATTTGCGATACATCAGGTTCAATGGGAGGGGGAAAAATTCAAGCAGCGAAAGAAGCAATTATTAAAATTATCAACTTGTTGCCAGAAAATAGTCACTTTTTTATTGTTACTGGTGCAAGTAAAGCTAAAGTTGTTGTTCCCGTTTCTCCAGCTAATCAAAAACAAAAAGAATTAGCCATTAGCTCAGTGAAAGCGGGAGTTGCTAACGGTGGTACTTTAATGTCTACTTGGTTGATAGAAGCATTAGAACAATTCCAAAAAATGCCAAATGCAATTCGCCAAGCCTTACTCCTCACCGATGGACAAAATGACATATCTGATCAATTCAAATTAGAACAAATTTTAGAACAATGTGAAGGAGTTTTTCAATGTGATTGTCGCGGAGTAGGAACAGATTGGCGTGTTAATCAACTTAAAAAAATCGCCAATAAACTATTAGGAACAACAGATATTATCCCTAATCCTACCATGATTGAAAGTGACTTTCGCGGTATCCTAGAAAAAGCCATGAGTAAGGAAATTAGTGATGTATCTATGCGATTGTGGAGACCCCAAGGAGCAACAGTATTATTCTGTAAACAGGTCAGTCCAGAAATTGTGGATCTGACCCATCACGCCAAAACTATCAAACCGCAAATATTAGATTATCCTACAGGTTCTTGGGGGTCTAATGAATCCCGTGATTATCACTTTTGTATTCAAGTTAATCCTGGTAATGTGGGTGATGAAATGTTAGCTGGTAGGGCAAGTTTGATTTATACAATTGATGGGCTGGAAACCAAAATTACCGAAGCAAAAATCCTGGCTTTATGGACAGATGATGATGCAAAATCTACAAAAATTGATCGCAGAGTTGCCCATTATACGGGACAAGCAGAACTAGCTGAATCTATTCAATAAGGGTTAGATGCTAGAGAAAAAGGTGATTATGAAGTTGCCACTGCTAAATTAGGAAAAGCCGTAAAATTAGCCCATGAATGTGGCAATGAAGCTACAGCTAAACTATTAAGAACTGTAGTGGATATTGAAGATGCACCCACAGGAACAGTCAAACTCAAAAAAGAAGTTACTAAAGAAGATACTATGATATTAGAAACCCGTTCTACCAAAACAACTCGTATTCCTAAATCCTAATTGTTCCTATGATTAATACAACATATAAATGTCCTAAAGATCATGATTCCACAGAAGCGGATTTTTGTTCTGAATGTGGCTTAAAAATCAATGGTATGAATGAAGAAATAATCAGTAGTCTATCAATCAACAAATCTGGTTTAACTTGTCCCAATTGCGGTGCGCCCCATGAATTTGATAGCGGAAACTTTTGTGAAATTTGTGGGTATAATTTCATAACTGGAGTATCTGGAGAAATTCCTGGTTTTACCCCGAATCTAACTGAAGTAAAATCTGAAGTAGCTCTTCAAATTAGTGTTGTTAAACAATGGCAAATAGTTATTACAATTGATCCATCTTTACGTCATCCAGATAGTCCAGAAGCACCAATAAATAAACCACCATTAATAATAGATTTAGTACAATCGGTTAACTTAATTGGTCGTAATAGTGCTGCTAGAGCTATTCATCCAGAAATTGCCCTTGATTTTGATGATGCTGTTTCCCATCGCCATGCTTTATTAACTTTACAACCAGATAGTTCGTTAATTTTACGGGATATTGGTTCATCTAATGGCACTATTTTTAAAGGTAAAGAATTAAAACCTATGATGGATATTACTTTAGAAAATGGGGATGAATTTACTTTAGGACATTGGACAAAAATTACTGTCAAATGTAATTAGTAAATAATTAAAATAAGCACAGAAACTACCATAAACTAGGACAATATATGACATTATCTAATCTTACTACCACCAAAAATATAGCTAAAATTAAGTTTAATACCCCAAATATTCTCAAAACTAGCTTATATTTAACTTGGTTTTTGAGTTTGATTACCTTAACTACCACAATTACAGGTATTCAAGGACAAAGACAAGCAATTAAAACTGTGGGTGAAGATGCCACTTCTAGTATTGTTATAGCCCAACGGTTGAAAGATGCAATGTTAGGAATGGATGCTAATGTTGCCAATGAATTATTATTACCTTATGGGCAAAATAAAGGGGCTATTGAAGGTTATCAAGAACGATATGAAAAGGTAGCGGAGAGATTAGTTTTAGCTGCTAAAAATATTAATTTTGGAGATAAAGAAGAAAAACCTATATTAATAATGCAAAGAGGGTTCGGTGAATATTTGACAAAAATTCAACAAGCAAGAGACGCACACGCTAGAGGAGATATTAATAATACATTAATTCCCTATCGTGCAGCTATAGCAGTTATGGAGCAAAAACTTTTACCCGCAGCAGATGAATTAGATAAAGTTAATTCAGAAGCATTAGATAACACTTATAATAGTCAAAAATCATCTGTTAGACAATCTTTACTAAAAATCGTTTTTTTAGGATTATTATTAACAGCTATTTTAGTAGGAACGCAAGTATTTTTAAGTAATCGCACTAAACGCAATATTAATCCTTTATTGCTATTAGCTACTATTATAAATATAGGGTTTTTAAACCATACTGTAGGAGTATTTTTCTCAGCATCACAAAATTTAAGAACAGCCAAGGAAGATGCTTTTGATTCTATGCACAATTTGCGCCAAGCTAGGGCATCTATTTATATTGCCCATGCGGCAGAAAGTCATTATTTACTTGATAAAGGTCTAGCAGAAAAATATGAACAGGTATTTTATGATAATATTGATAAAATAGCTAGTTTCCCTAATACCAGAAACTTTAATATTATCATTGCAGAAGTTAAGCAAAATATTAATAGTGGCAATAAAACTGTAAATTTTACAGGTTTTATGGCTAACCAATTGAATAATATTACCTTTGAGGGAGAAAAGGAAGCTACTTTACAAAATCTTGCAGCATTAGGTCAATATGTAAGTATTGATCAACAAATGCGTCAATTAGTTAAAGGGGGAAAATATCAGGAAGCGATTGTTATTGCTTTAGGTAATGAACCAAATAAATCTACGTGGGCTTTTTGGCAATTACTCCAAGCTAATAATAAAGTATTTGATATTAATGATCAGGAATTTAAACAAGCTATCGAAACAGCACAAAAAGGTACTCAAGGAATAGAAACTACAGCTAGTATAGTATTGATTTCTGTTTCCTTAATGACACTATTTGGTTTAATGCCACGGTTAAAAGAATATTCTGCTTGAGTGTGGATATTTATTACAGCACTTCCCGATGTTATGAGGTACAAATTTAACAGGCAGGATGCCTGTTCCACAAGGGTTTCATGATTTCAGTTTGTACCTCACTGATCTGAAATATGCTGTATCAGGCAAGATGCCTGATATAGGGTTCTTATGTAGCAGCTTATTAAATGTGAATTCCACACTCAGTTTTACCAGTTCCGCGCCAACGTCCAGCACGTTCGTCTTCACCATCCCCTACTTTAGTGGTAATAGGTTCATCACCAATACTGGGATAACCTTGATCATGGAGAGGATTATAAATTACTTTGTGTTCAGCTACATAAGCCCAGCTTTGTTTGCGTGTCCAAGTTGCTAGGGGGTTAATTTTTAATCTGCCTTTGCCATCTAATTCAAATACAGGCATGGTAGCACGAGTAACAGCTTGATCACGACGACGGCCTGTAATCCAAGCTACTGTATTTAGTTCATCTAAACCGCGTTGAAGTGGTTCAATTTTGGTAATGTCATGGAATTTAGCAATATCTGTATCCCAAAGGGCTTCACCAAATTTAGCCGCAAAGGCTTCACGACTATCTACATCTGGTGTTTTATAGGTTTTTAAATCTAGGTTATAGATGTCTTTGGCTTTAGCAAGCAATTCTAGAGTTTGGGGGAAGTGATAAAGGGTATCAAGGAAAATTACAGGAACGGGATGGTCAAGTACGGTATAGAGGATATGTGTCAAGATGATATCATCTACGTTGAAGGCACTGGTTTGTACCAGTTCTGTGGGGATATTCTGAACAGACCAAGTTAAGATTTCTGTAGGAGTTGCGGTTTCAAATTGCTCATTTAGTTTTACTAAGTCAAAAGCGGTAGAAGCTGTCATGATGTTTCTCTAAACAAAGATTTTTTTAGTTTTATTAACTTTAATATTACCTGAATAAAGACACATATAGAGCAGGAGTTCAGGACTTCAGGAGTATGGCTTCACCACGCTTTGCTATTAGAAGTATGGCTTGGCCACTCTTCGCTATCAAGAGTATGGCTTCGCTATCAGGAGGAAGAAGGAAGAAGAAGTTTCTTCTCTGGTGCTTCGCTTCCTTGCTCCTCTTCCCTCTTCCCTAATTCTGTAGTATTTTGATTGCAAGTCTGTTTAAGGATTCATCCCATGCAACAGTTACTACAGCAATTATTTAGTGTGCAAAAATACTTAGGTCGTCTGATTTTATCTGTATTGGTAATAATCATGGCAACTTCGGTATTAATTCTACCTGCATCGGCTACGGGCGTATACGAAATACCGAATTTAACAGCAAATACTTGGATTTTAGATCAAGGTGATGTCATTAGCCGCTTGAATGAAGGTCAACTTAGCAAGACCTTTGAGGATTTGGCAAAGGAAACTGGTAATGAAGTCAGGATTGTGACTATTCACAGATTCGATTATGGAGAAACATCGGCGAGTTTTGCCAAAGAACTTTTTAGTAAGTGGTTTCCCACAGCAGCAGAACAAACCAATCAAGTATTATTATTGATTGATACTGTTACTAATGGAACTGCGTTGATTGTTGGTGATCAGGTTAAGTCTGTGCTGACTGATGCGATCGCCCAAAGTATCACTGATGAAACTTTAGGTACTGCATTACGTGGCGGGAATAAATACAACCAAGGATTTTTGGATGTGAGCGATCGCTTAGTTGCAGTTCTATCTGGTCAACCCGATCCAGGGCCACCAGAGGTAGTAGAAACTGTCAAAGTAGAAGGAACTTTCACCAAAGCTGAAGAAACTGATCAAGGTAATGCTACAGCTTGGGTGGTAGGGCTATTAATTGCCGCTACCGTGATCCCAATGGCAACATATTACATTTACCAAGTATTTCAACCATCAAGTGGGGGAACTGGGGAAACTGGGGAATAGAGAATAGGGAATCGGGGATTAGGAATTGGGAAAAATATTTATCCTTATATAACCAAAAGATTGCACAAGTTTTCCACATTCTGTCGCTATAGTCTCAAATATACAACTCAACAGAACATAAACTATGGCTATATCAGGATTACTATCTGAACTTTCCCTCCCAGAAATATTTCAACTACTTGAACAAGGAAATAAAACAGGACGACTAACAATTAAAGCAACATCACTGTATCCATCTCAACAAGATCAAAATTTTTATATTTGGTTTAAGCAGGGACATATTGTTGCTGCCGCTAATAGATTAGATGGACAAGGATTATTATCTATCATCCAACAAAGAGGGTGGCTGACTATCCGTGCTGCGTCTCGAATTACAGATGTTTGTGCAACTAATCAACCAGCAGGTTTGTGTCTCAAAGCCCAAGGGCTATTAGAAGCAGAACAGTTAAAAATGTTATTTAATTATCAAGTTTTGAATCAAGTTTGCCAATTATTTGAATTGGAAGATGGAAAATTTCAGTTTGATACGAAAACGCCTCTACCTACTTCAGAAATGACAGGTTTAAGTGCTATACCCAAAGAAGTTATACTTAAGGGTCTAAGAGCTATGCGTAATTGGAAAACGCTCGAAGATAAATTACCAGATCCAACTTTCGCGGTAGTTAGTACAATCAATGAAAAGCCCCAATTGCGATTAAACCAACTAGAGTGGCAAATCTGGGAATTTACCAAAGGTACAGTTTCAATCAGAGAGATTGC
>JBJTUF010000069.1:0-30087 GCA_046080565.1 Cuspidothrix sp.
TGAGCGACCACTATCCGAAGTCGATGGTGTCGGTCGCGCTCGACCGCATCAAGTCAAGAAAATTCAAGAGAAAAAAATAATTGTTCAGAAAACAAGAAATAATTGATTACAATAAAAGTAGTGGAGGAATCTGTTGTGAAATTAAAACCTCAAGAAATAGAAATTCAGAACATAGACCATCTAGGGATAGTAGCAGGAATCATAGATTCAATCGGAATAGTAGAAATAATAAATGAATTAATAGGAATCGAAAAAGACGAAAAAGTAAATGCAGGTCAAGTAGTAAAAGCCATGATAATAAACGGGTTAGGATTTATATCCAAACCATATTTTTGAAATTAGCATCAGGAAATCAAGCAGATTCATCATGCTTTGGTCAAATAGCAGTTGAGTATCAGCAACAATTAGAAGTTAACGGTCTCATAGTAGCAGACTCGGCTTTATATACAGAATCAAACCTAAAAATGATGTCAGAATTACGCTGGTTATGTCGAGTACCATTAAGCATAAAAGCAGCAAAATCATTAATCTCAACAATCCCAGAATCAGAATTTATTGATAGTAGCATACCAGGATATAAATTAACATCAAAAACAGAAAATTATGCAGGAATAGAACAAAGATGGTTAGTAGTACAAAGTCAAGAAAGAAGACAATCAGACCTGCGTAAGCTCACTCAAAAAATTACCAAAGCCGAATCAAAAGCTGTGCAGTCTATAATTTCGTTTTTTACTTTAATTGATTAGTCTAACTTATAATTTTTTCTTGAATATCTTCTTTTATTTATTTGTTGTCCTCTCCAGGTGGTGTGCATTCTTATTGCTTCTTATTGAGAATAGCTTTTTATGACATTTTTGGTGATTTACTGTTTCTCAAATGCCTTTTTTCACTTTATATGTCTGTTTTTATGCTCACTTTGATTTTTTCTCTACGTAATTTCCCTCTGTGACAGCTTGGGGTGCGGAATGTGGGGTGGAAATGATCAGTATTATTCATCATTCCAAAGTTCTTCTTTCACTCTTACAGGCAGTTTCGCTAAATCAGGCAACTCTACCGCTTCCACATCAGTTATTTTATCTTTAATATTAATAGGTATATTAATTGGTTGACGTTCTTCTACCCAGCAACTAGCCACAGGTAAAGTTTGTTCCAACTCATCCAAGGGACGGGGAATTACCATTACTGCATTCAATTCACCAATGCGTTCAGCTTCAAACATCCCTGCTTCCACAGCTACCGCCACATTAGCCACTGTACCGCGAATAATTGCCGTACACAACCCAGCACCAATCTTTTCATAAGATGCTAAATGGACATCAGCAGCTTTAAGCATGGCATCACAAGCACCCACCATAGCTGGAAATCCGCGAGTTTCGACTAAACCAATGGACTGATTACTCAAACGGCTATACTGACCGTCTGACATCATCTGAGCAAGACGGTTAATAGGTAAAACTATATCTAAATTAGGATAGGGACGGGGAATAACTAAACTAGAAACTAATTGTCCAAACTGTTCCGCCGTTTGTACACCAGCTTCTACAGCCAAGCGCACATCAGCAATACCACCTCTAATGATGGCGGTACAATGGCCACTACCAATTTTTTCATAGCCAACTAAGTGGACTCCAGCCGACTTTAACATCATGTCAGCCGTGCCAACTATGGCGGGAAAACTCAGGGTTGAGACTAAACCCAAAGCAGTATCTTTGAGGCTATCACGGCGACGAGGTGCATGAATGGTACTCAAAGCGCGTTGATTATAACTGTCCATCTAAAATTTTCCAGGATAAGGTTAAGTAATTAGACGAGAATAAATCAAAGTACATTAAGTAATGTAAAAAAATCTGGAGATGATTTCGTAGTAAAGAATTGTATCCTCAAATGAGGAATAAATTCCTGACTACACACTTTGAATTATTGAGTCCGTCCTACATAAAATAGGGTGTTTAATGAAACAGGTAATGCAAACAAACTAATATTTCAATATAGACTCAAGTTCACATTATGGCCGATTGCCACAGTGCGCTCCATACTTAATACTTAACACTTAACCTGAAGAATTGTCAGAGTTTTGGTTGCCCAAAGATTGTCTATGGGGAAATAAAGTAGTTAGTAGCCTATTTATACTACCTTGTCCATAAATTTGTGTACCAAAAATGTTGTGAGTGTCATTATCAGACTCACTTGGTGGTAAATCTTGAGTGCTAGTTTCTTGAGATTCTGGGAGTGTAGTTTCTTCAGATGTTGAATCACCAATCACAGTCGGTTCTTCAATGGGAGGAGACTGGCTTTTCGGTGTAGGCGAAGGTGGAGATACGGGCGTAGATTGATGTTTAAATTCCATAAACGCCGCCACTGAGACTTGAGTTGAGGAAGTAAATTTTTCCTGTTTTTCTCCTTCCTGTGGTTCAGAATCATGAGATTCTGGTTTTACCTCTGGTGCTTCTGGTTGTTCTGTTGGCTGATCAATCAATTGTACTTCTTGATTTGACTCTTTAGCAACTTGCCGACTACCATCTCCCAAAATTGAACCAGGAGGAATAACTTGTCCTGGAGTTACGGAACAGTGAAAAACCGTTGTACCTGCACCAATACAAGCATTAGTCCCTATTTTACCTTCACCAACCATCAAGAAACCGGCTCCCAGGTTAGCTCCTGCTTCTATTTCTAGAATACCCTCACTTACTTGGAGAATTGACCCCATACCCAAGCATACCCCAGCACCAATGACGATTTTACTGTTGGTAGCTGCTTGCAAAATTACCCCAGGTGCTAGGACTGCACTAGGATGAATAATTACATCACCATCAATATGGGAATCAAACCTATCGCCCAGGCGTAGCAGCGATACAGACATGGAATTTATTACCTCGGAAGCCGGAAATGGACGATTTATCAGTAGTCAGGGCGAAGCATTCCTAACATATTTTGTGCAACAAATCAATGATGAATAGTGGGAATACTTCGCCTGTTCAGGAGTTTAGGTGTGATAAAGAAGAAGAAGGAAAAAAATTTCTTCCCTACTCCCCTGCCTCTTTATGGACGTTGGATAATTGCTTCTAATACGCGGCGTTTGGCTTTGGGGTCAGTCCCAACTAAACGTACATATTCGCCTGGATATTCAGAGACATATCCTTCTAAAGCTGCGATCGCTTCTCTGTCAGATGTAGCTTGAATTTGACCAGCAACAGACCAAGTACCTGTACGGAAACGGCGTTGATCTACGTGTTCAACTGTAATTTTTGCTCCACTAGACAACAGTTGGCGCAACTGATCTACTATTTCACCAGTTAAACTGCCGCTACTAACTGTCGCTGTTGCTGTAGCAGAACTTGTACTACTAAATGATTTTGTACTGCCAGAAGACACTACTTGTCCGTTTGGTCTTTGGATAATTGATTCCAATACACGGCGTTTAGCTTTAGGATCAATCCCAATTAAACGCACATAATCACCTTGATGGGTTGCTATACAATCTTCCAATGCAGACACCACTACATTAGCGGAAGTAGATTCAATGGGTTGACAGCTATTCCAAGAACCTGTACGGAAGCGACGCTCATCTACGTGTTCTGTACCAATTTTGTAACCATTTGCTAACAGTTGACGGATTTGATCCAGAGTTTCCGCACTCAGTTTAGAACTACCCACACCATTGCCGTTACCATTGCCATTACCATTGTAGCTGGCGGTAGATGTAGTTGTGGGTGCTTTAAAACTAGATGTACCAGCAACCACACCATCAGGACGTTGAATAATTGTTTCTAATACTCGTCTTCTGTTGTTATCAATCCCAAATAGACGCACATACTCGCCACTATGATCTCTCAAACAAGATTCTAAAGTGGAAACAGCTTCACCTAAAGACCTAGTTTCAATTGCTTGGCAACTTTGCCAAGAACCTGTCCGAAAACGTCTTTGGTCTACGTGTTCTGTACCAATTTTAAATCCTTGCTCTAGTAGATAACGTAATTGATCTACTGTTTCTGCACCCAAGCTATAGCTCGCCACGTCACTGCTCCTTTCTAACTCTTCAAATTCAACGCTTGTATAAGATTTAGCCCCAGAAAGATTAAGTTCATCCCGAATGGGTGCAATACACTTGCTATCCGCAGCACAGTTATAACCAGCCCGCAAAGCCTGATTAATACCTACTACATGGTGAGCAAATTCTTGATCTTGTACTTGTACATCTGGCAATCTATCCGCTTGCTGCTGGGTAGTAATTACTGATCCAGAAGCTACGTATTTACCCGGTGGTATTTCTACATCCTGAATTAAGGCGTGCATCATCACAATACAGCCTGCACCAACTCTGGCATTAAATACCGTAGAACGAAAGCCAATAAAACAACTATCACCAACGTAAGCAGGCCCATGAATCAGTGCCATGTGGGTAATGGAAGCATTTTTGCCAATCCATACCGAGTATTCTTTGCCATCGTCACCAATGACTCGGCCTTGCTCCAACCCATGAATGACCACACCATCTTGAATATTCGTGTTTTCACTCACACAAAAAGGTGTACCTTCATCTGCTCTAATTGAAGTCCCCGGAGCAATAATGACATTTGCACCTATATTGACATCACCAATGAGGTTACAAGAAGAGTGTACAAATGCAGTGTTATGGATCTTGGGTTCTGCTAAACTCCTTGACCACGGGGTTGGGGGTGCCGCCGTGCTGCGGACTACCATTGCGAGATTCCTCCTGAAATAAGCTTTTTGTCAGTGGTTATTGGTCAGTTGTCAGTGGTCAGTTGTCAGTGGTCAGTTGCCTCTTTTCATCAACTCTTACCTCTTGCCTCTTGCCCCTTGCCTCTTGCCTCTTCCCTGACTATCTATATTGGTCTTTTTTGCTGTAAATGAGACGATCTTCAACGTGAATTGTATCTATGATTGCTACTACTGCTGCGTCTAAGGGTCGTTGTTCATTGCCCAGCAATTGACGAGCAGCACTGCCACGACTGACAAGTACCCACTCATCTACTCCTGCGCCCACACTATTATCGGCTGCTACCTCGTACTCTGGCAGGAGATTGCCATTTTCATCTATTAATTGCAACATTAGTAGCTTCACACCCCGCAGACTGGGATCTTTTTGGGTGCTAGTTACTGTGCCACGAACTCTGGCAATTTGCATTATTAATTATGGTCTTCTACCGAAAGGACGAATTGCGTTGACACCTTCGCGGAATTGTTCTACATCTTCGGTATAACGAATAGGTAGGACATATTCTAGGTTTTCGTGAGGACGAGCGATGATGTGAGTAGATAGAACTTGTCCACCGTTAACTCGTTTAACAGATTCTACTCCAGCACCTACGGAAGCTTGAACTTCGGAAACGTCACCACGAACGATTACTGTTACCCGACCACTACCGATTTTTTCGTAACCGACTAAAGTTACACGAGCGGCTTTTACCATAGCATCAGCAGCTTCTACTACTGCGGGAAAGCCCAGTGTTTCTACCATTCCTACTGCAATTGACATTTGTGTTTGCCCTTAAATTAAATTTTTCACTTGTACCAGATTTAAACTCAAGCAAGCAGCCCCGTTAATGTTTTTCGTTTAAACAGTAATTAGACTAAGTGCGGAACTGTTCTACTGCTTCTGTATAACGAATTGGCAGGACATATTCTAAGTTTTCATGGGGACGAGCAATGATGTGAGTAGATACTACTTCACCACCGTTAACTCTTCTGGCTGCTTCAATGCCAGCCGCTACTGAAGCTTGCACTTCAGAAACGTCTCCCCTGACAATAACTGTAACGCGAGCGCTACCAATTTTTTCATAACCTACTAAAGTCACACGGGCGGCTTTTACCATGGCATCAGCAGCTTCTACTACTGCGGGAAAGCCCTTAGTTTCAATCATTCCAACTGCAATTGGCATCGCAGAACTCCTAAAAAATTTAATCGCTTCAGAACTATGGATGGAAAATTTGGACGGGGATGCTCATCTTGAGCTAAAAAATAGTGCCATATTTAAGCTTATGAAACCTTGGCATCCCTGGCAACATAAATTACTATAATAGTTTGTAATAAAATAGTTTAAAAAAACTTAACAAAACTTCATACGGTCTTTTGTGACATTAAAGTTCACTGATCCCTAGAGTGACCACTTATGCTTTATAATTTCTTTATCACATTTAGAACCACTATAGTTTGTAGCCTGGGGTAATTTTTTAATTATCAGCTTCAGATGAGGCCAGATATGGTATAGATTGGCAAATAACCCTGGAGATGTGGCAGAGGATAGACCAGAGGTAAGAAGCTTCAAAATCTATTTATGTCTTGGTTTGACAATTTGTTTATCTGTTAACCATTGTGGTATTTGCCATATCTTGATCATGGTCGTCCATTTTCACAAACTACTAAGTAAAATTAAGCAAATTTTACTCTAGTGGAGCAAACAACAATTTCAAAAAACCAGAAAAATAAAAAATCTTGTGCAAAAATTAGCAGAATATCTAAAATGTAAAATTATATTAATTGCCGTACATTAAACTAATCTCTAGTAAAGATGCCTAGGCATCTTTAGCTCAAAAAAAGTTAAGAAAAGATAGATTTTCTCAAAAATATTGTTTTTTGAGCAAATGATTATTTAAAGGCTGTTTAAGAGAATTGAAACTATGTTGTCAAGGAAAGTTTAAATGAATGAGTTTCTGTTTTTAACAAGTTGGTTCGTGCCTCTTTATAGCTTACTAGGTGCAATTTTAACTGTGCCATGGGGTCTAGGAATTATCCAACGGACAGGGCCAAGACCTGCTGCCTACTTCAACTTGTTGACTACCATCTTGGGTTTTGTTCATAGTCTCTTAGTATTTAAAGATATCTGGAATCGAGAGCAAGAAAATTTAGTCATTACTTGGTTTCAAGCTGCTGATTTCCAATTATCTTTTGCTTTAGAAATCTCCGTAGTCAGTGTTGGAGCAACAGTTTTAATTACTGGATTAAGTTTGTTGGCACAAATTTATGCCCTGGGCTACATGGAAAAAGATTGGTCTTTAGCCCGGTTTTTTGGCTTGGTGGGATTTTTTGAAGCCGCCCTGAGTGGTCTAGCAATTAGTGATTCTTTATTTCTCAGCTATGCTTTGCTGGAAGTGCTGACTCTTTCTACTTATTTACTGGTGGGATTTTGGTATGCTCAACCTTTGGTAGTAACGGCTGCGCGAGATGCCTTTTTAACTAAACGGGTAGGTGATTTATTACTGTTAATGGCAGTGGTCGCTCTTTCTAATTTGGCAGGAAGTTTAAACTTTTCTGATTTGTATGAATGGGCGCAAACTGCTAATTTAAGCCCAGTTACATCCACTTTACTCTGTTTAGGTTTAATTGCTGGTCCTGCTGGCAAGTGCGCCCAATTTCCTCTGCACCTGTGGTTAGATGAGGCGATGGAGGGACCTAACCCGGCTTCGGTAATGCGAAATTCTTTGGTGGTGGGTGGGGGTGCTTATGTTCTGTATAAGATTCAACCAATATTATCTTTGTCCCCCATTGCTTTGAATACTTTGGTTGTGCTGGGAATAATGACGGCGGTGGGAGCAACTTTGGTATCTTTAGCCCAAATTGATATTAAACGAGCGCTCTCCCATTCTACCAGTGCTTATATGGGATTGGTGTTTTTAGCGGTGGGATTGGAACAAGGTGGAGTGGCCTTGATGTTACTCCTGAGTCATGCCATTGCCAAAGCTTTATTATTCATGAGTTCTGGTTCAGTTATCTACACGACCCAAACCCAAGACTTAACAGAAATGGGGGGTTTGTGGTCAAAAATGCCGGCTACGACTACAGCTTTTATCGTCGGTGCGGCGGGGATGGTAACTCTATTACCTTTGGGCAGTTTTTGGGCAATGTTGGCTTGGGCTGATGGTTTAGTGAAAATTAGCCCCTGGGTAATTGTGGTGTTAATTTTGGTAAATGGCCTGACGGCTTTAAATCTAACGCGGGTATTTCGGTTAATCTTTTGGGGAGAACCACAACCCAAAACTCGCCGCGCCCCAGAAGTGGCTTGGCCTATGGCATTACCAATGGTGATTTTAACTGTCCTTACTCTATTGTTACCGCTAATGTTACAGCAATGGTATTTATTACCTAGTTGGAAAAGTTTGGATTGGTATATAGTCGGATCTCTAGTGGCTTCTACTGTGGCGGGAGTTACTATTGGGGCTACTATTTATCTGCACAAAGCTTGGTCAAGATCCCGAATTTTGGTTTGGCGATTTATCCAAGACTTATTAGGCTATGATTTTTACATAGACCGCATTTATCGCTTAACGATTGTAAGTGCTGTGGCGCTGTTATCGAAGATATCCGCGTGGAGCGATCGCTTTTTGGTAGATGGTCTAGTTAACTTAGTGGGCTTTGCTGCAATTTTTAGCGGGCAAAGTTTGAAATACAGTATTTCTGGTCAATCCCAAGGCTATATGTTAACCATCCTAGTTGTCATTAGTATCCTGGGTTTCTTCATCAGTTTGTCCTTGGGTTTATTCGATAAATTGCCTTTTTAGGTAATGGGTAATTGGTAATTGGTAATTGGTAATAGGAAAATTCTTCCCCCCTGCTCCCCTGCCCCTCTGCTCCCCTGCTCTCTACTCCCTATCTGCTTATGCTCAGTACATTGATTTTGCTGCCCTTAATTGGTGCGGCTTTTATTGGGTTCTATCCTGCTGGTATTACTGCTAAAATAGCCCGGCTATTAGCTTTAATCTTGAGCGTTATTATTTTTGTATGGAGTATTTTCCTTGCAACTCAGTTTCAACCTGGAGAAACTGCTCAACAGTTTGCTGAGTCTTTGCCTTGGGTAGATGCTATTGGTTTAAACTACAATTTGGGTGTAGATGGTTTATCTCTACCTTTAATTATTCTTAATGGATTATTGACTTCTATTGCTATTTATGCCAGTGCTGAATCCCAGCAACGACCACGATTTTACTACTCTCTAATTTTGCTATTAAGTGCTGGGGTAACAGGTGCATTTATGGCACAGGATTTATTATTATTCTTCCTGTTTTATGAGTTGGAATTAATTCCCCTATATTTGTTAATTGCCATTTGGGGGGGTGCAAAAAGAGGTTATGCAGCTACGAAATTTCTGATTTATACAGCTTTTTCAGGTATTGTCATTTTAGCTAGTTTCTTGGGGATGGTTTGGTTAAGTGGTTCTCCCAGTTTTGGACTAGCAACCTTGAATCTTGAGAGTTTATCTTTAGGTACTCAATTATTACTACTAGGGGGAATTTTAGTGGGTTTTGGGATCAAAATTCCCCTAGTCCCTTTCCATACTTGGCTACCAGATGCCCACGTTGAAGCTTCTACACCGATATCAGTTATCTTAGCTGGGGTATTGTTGAAATTAGGAACGTATGGTTTATTGCGCTTTGGTATGAACTTGTTACCAGATGCTTGGGCTTATTTAGCTCCTTGGTTAGCTACATGGGCAGTAATTAGCGTTTTATTTGGAGCATCTTGTGCGATCGCTCAAACCGATATGAAAAAAATGGTAGCCTATAGTTCTATCGGACACATGGGCTATGTCTTATTAGCAGCCGCAGCATCCACACCCTTGAGCGTTCTGGGTGCAGTGATGCAAATGATTAGTCATGGATTAATATCCGCCATGTTATTCCTGTTGGTGGGCGTTGTGTATAAAAAAGCTGGTAGCCGAGATTTAGATATTCTGCGCGGTTTACTTAACCCAGAACGAGGTTTACCAGTGATTGGTAGTTTAATGATTGTGGGTGTGATGGCCAGTGCAGGGATACCGGGAATGGTGGGTTTTATTTCGGAATTTATTTTGTTTCGGGGTAGTTTTGCGGTTTTCCCAGTGCAAACATTATTAGCCATGTTAGGAACAGGTTTAACTGCTGTTTACTTCTTAATTTTGGTTAACCGTGCCTTTTTCGGGCGTTTATCAGCAGCAGTTACAAACTTACCTCCTGTTTATTGGAGCGATCGCCTACCTGCCATCATTTTAGCCGTAATTATTGTTATTTTCGGTATTCAACCCAATTGGTTAGTACATTATACCGAAGCCACAATTACCACTATGGTAAAAACAAATAGCCATCATCTAGTAGCAAATTGGGAACCATAACAGGATGCAGGAGGAAGATAAACATAATCATAGCCATCAAAACAATCAAAAAATCATAGTTCAGACATTTGAATTACCGGAGAAATTACATGATCACAACAGAAAAAAATCCTCCTTACAACCCCCTAGCCGAATTTGTAGAACGTTTACAAACTGGTGAAGCATTACTCAAAGATAACCCCGAAAACGTTTTAGAAGTCGTTGGTATTCTCAAAAGTTATGGCGTAGTTTTAGATGCCTATTCTAAAAATCTCATTTATATTGCTGAACATCAATTTTTAGTATTTTTTCCCTTCTTTAAATATTTTGACGGACATATTACATTTTCTAAATTACTTCGCCATTTGTGGCATGATCGGATTAATTTTGAATATGCAGAATATTGCATGAAAACCATGATGTGGCATGGTGGCGGCGGTTTAGACGCATATTTAGATACCCAAGAATTTGCAGATAGAGCTAAAGTCGTTATTGCTGCTAAATTTAAATATAATCCCCTGATGTTGGCACTAAATGAACTGTTTCCTGAATTCCTCCTAGAACAGTTACGAGTTTCTGCTTATTACACTGGGTTAGGTCAATTTTGGCGAGTCATGGCTGATATGTTTCTCAATTTATCAGATCGCTATGACGGAGGCGAAATTAAATCAATTCCCCAAGTTGTAGAACATATTAAACAGGGTTTAGTTGCAGATGCAATGAAACCAATTACATACAGTGTCAAAATTGGCAACAAAGTTTATGATTTGATTCCCAAATCAGTTGGTTTAACCTTCCTTGCAGATACAGCAATTCCCTATGTTGAAGCGGTATTTTTTAGAGGGACACCATTTTTAGGAACAGTATCTTTAAACGCCCAAGCATATCAAGTTCCTGTAGATCAATCTCGATTTCAATATGGTGCATTATACGCCGATCCTTTACCTATTGGTGGTGCAGGTATTCCTCCCACATTATTAATGCAGGATATGCGCCATTATTTGCCAGAATACTTACATAATATTTATCGTCGCAGTCTCAGAAGTGAAGATGATTTGCGAGTACAAATTTGTATGAGTTTTCAAAAGTCTATGTTTTGTGTAACTACAGCCGCAATTTTAGGACTTTTACCTTATCCCTTAGATACTCAAGATCCATCGGAACAAAAAAATAATCAAATTTATTTAGAAAAGTGGATGTCAAGATTAGAAAATTCCCAATTATTAGAAGTAAATAAATAGGTAAAGTTATTTTTTGTCTGAATTACGACACCCTGCGGGAAGTCAAAATTCAAAAGTCAAAAGTCAAAATTTTTTTGTCTGAATCACGATGTCCAGGATTTGAGGATTTACAGGATGTTGTTTAATGATGGTTGGTTACGCACAAGTCATGGAAGAATGAACCACGAAGGTACGAAGAACACGAAGAAAAGAGGTTGCAGAGAGATTTTCCTATTTCATCCTCTACATCCTTAAATCCTGTTTATCCTGATTCAGACAAAAATATCATCATTAACCCATCATTTTCAACCAAGCAAATATTTCATTAACTGTTAATTGTAAATTGATTTCTTCTAAAATTGGTAACTGTTGATCACCTCTGAATAATTCCGGTTGTTGCTGGGGACGGAAAACCAAAATAGAACGATCTTCTGGATCTATTAACCAACCCAATGAACAACCATGATTTAAACAATATAAAATATTATCTATCACGCGAGTTGAATTTTGTTCAGGAGAGAGAATTTCAATAGTCCAATCTGGAGGGATGAAAAAATCATTAGGTACTTCACCTTCAGCAGTAAAGGGAATATTTGACCATTTCAAAACCGCGATATCAGGAACTACGGAACGGACACCAAAACTACAACGCAATTCAGGAAAAGCATAAGCGATTTTTTCAGCTTCGGTGATATCATTAATACTGTTGCATAGTCTTAATTGTAAACGGCTATGTTTTCCTTTAGGCATGGGTTTAGTAATAATTTCCCCGTTGATATATTCCCTGACTGGTTTTGTTTCTGGGAGTTTGAGAAATTCTGCTAAGGTGAGGGATTGATTAATTATTGTGGTCATTATTTCTCAATCCTGTAAAGAGGATATAATTATAGTCTAACTTTATTTGTCTGAATCACATTTTTGTAGGTTGGGTTGAACGAAGTGAAACCCAACAAACTCTGGTAAATGTTGGGTTTTGTTCCTCAACCCAACCTACAGAACTAAAATATTACCAATTACCAAATACAAAAAAATGATCGTCGCTAAAGAAAACACCCGCCATTTTACCCCTGAAGAATACTTTATCTGGGAAGAACAGCAACTAGAAAAACATGAACTGATCAATGGTCAAGTTTACCCTTTGGGTATCTATGCCATGACAGGTGGTAGTAAAAATCATAGCTTACTTGCAGCTAAATTGATCACATTGTTTAGTAATCATTTAGAAGGGAGTGACTGTGAAACTGCAACTTCAGACCTCAGAGTTAATATTTTAGGTACAAATAACTACACATACCCAGATGTTAGCGTCACCTGCGACGAACGAGACAAAAACAATACCCAATATATTAGCTACCCCTCCTTAATAGTTGAAGTTTTATCCAAAAGTACCGAAGCTTACGACAGAGGTGGTAAATTTAGAATGTATCAAAATAACCCAGCTTTAATAGATTATCTCTTAGTTAGTTCCACCAGCATGGAAATTGATCTTTATCATAAAAACGAGGCTGGAGACTGGTTAATTATCAACTATAAACCAGGTGATACTATCCAACTTAAAAGTATTAATCTTAATTTTCCCCTTGAACAAATCTATCGCGGTTTAAATCTTTTGTCTGAATCAGGATTTCCAGGATTACAGGATTTTCAGGATGTTATTTGATGATGGTTGGTTACGCACTAAGTTATGGAACGAACCGCAGAGGACACAGAGGTAAATTTAATGGCGTTGCATAAATGCGGGATGTTTTTGAGGTGTAGAGACGAGAATCCCTACCCATGGAACGTCTCTACAAGGGGTTTAAACATAAGCAAAATTGTTTTTCATCCCAAAAATCAGCAACGCCAATTTAATTAATCAATAGCAAATTACATGGGAGATTTACCTAATAATTGGACAGATATTGAACCTGATACTGTATATACCTCTAGCAGTGGTTTATTAGTATCATTTGCTAGTGATCAAATAAAACTGGGAATGAAATATGATTTAAACGGTAAACATTTAAAAGCAATAGATAAAGGACAAGTACCCTCACGAGGTAATATTGGACTTGTTCCTTCCCAAGAAGAAGATTTTGATTTAAAATCAAAAGTATTAGGTAAAGGTGGTGACAGACGTTTTCATGGAAAATTTATTGGGGATGTCCTACACTTTCCTGGTTTAGTCACAGAACATTAATTTATAATAGCTATGATACAACTACAATTAAAAAATCATCAACTTTGGCAAGATTTTGCAGAAATAGTCAAAACATTAGATACTGATACACTGGTAAAAGAACATTTAGAATTATGTGATTATCAATTGTCTGGTTATTGGGATGAAGAAGATCAATATTATGAAACAATCATTTTACCTCGTTCTCTAGTTCCAGAACTGGTTAGTAGTTTTATTGGTTTTGAACATCAAGAACGGTTTTTACAACTAAAATTTGTTCTCAAATTTGTTACTGTTAATCCTAATTTTTCCACAGATAATAGTTTGCAAAAAATCTGTGAATTATTACTTACTTATAATGAAAATTTACAATTTATTGATGAAAATTGGCTGTTAGATAGTGATTTTTTAGCTGCTTGCAATTCTGATAGGAAGCATTAACCATATCTGAAAATAAATGACAATCAGATATTCACAATACAATCTTGACAAAAATTCAACATTGTGATCTTCTATTGTTATAGTGGAAATCTGTGTCCGCCGATATACTAAGACATATAGTCAAAATTCCCCTCAATCATCATCTCCACCTCAAAAAACCATCCTGTACATCCTCAAATCCTGGACATTATCTCGACTTCGCTCGATAACCACCTGATTCAGACAAAATACAACTTCTGAAAATCTGGATCAATCTTCAAAAACCATCCTGTACATCCTTAAATCCTGGACATTATCTCGACTTCGCTCGATAACCACCTGATTCAGACTACTCTAACCGCCAAATTTTGATAGTGTCGTCACTACTCCCACTCACCAAAGTCTGACCATCGGGGCTGATGGCTAGGGACCAAACCGAGCTAGAATGACCAGTCAGGGTAGATTTTAATTCTCCCGTGCCTAAGTTCCAAATTTTGATAGTGTCGTCATCACTCCCACTCACCAAAGTCTGACCATCGCGGCTGATGGCTACAGCAATTACACCCTTAGAATGTGCAGTCAGGGTATTAATTAAAGTTGCGGTGGTGATGTTTTTGGGAGTGACTGGGGGTGTGGTTTGAGTCACTGGAATAGAAGGATTATTAGTTTTAATAACCGTAGGTTGTGATGGGGTTTTTATTTCATCAGTTTGTTTTAAAGGAGTATTAGTTTTAATAACTGTAGGTTGTGATGATGTATTGTTTTCAGGACTTGGTTTCAATAGATATCCTACCAATCCTGAAAATAAAATTGTTGTCAAAATCAATATTATATTGATAGGAGTTAGTGGTGTTTTTGGTTGTGGTTTTAACGCTTTTTCAATATCAGCAATTCGTCGTAAAATTTTCTCAGCAGTTTGGGGACGATCTTTAGATAAACGCTGCATCATATCATCCAGCAAATCTGCCAACATAGATGATATTTGTGGTGCATGAGAACGCCATTTCAACAGATCATTATAAGTATCATAAATTTCTGGATCTAGTGGTTGCTTACCTGTCAACAAATAAACAAAAGTTCTTCCCAATGCAAAAAAATCAGATTGAGGTAAAGCACCACCAGTTATTTGTTCTGAAGGTGTATAACCTGGTGATAAAATTTGCGTGACACCACCTTGTTTATTAACTACTGTCGTTGTTACTTTCCTAATTGTACCAAAATCAATTAATGTCAATTGGGCATTTTTAGCCCTCAACATAATATTAGGTGGTTTAATATCCCGATGGAAAAATTTTTGATGATGTACTTCTTTTAAAATATTGAGTAAATCCTTTAACCATTGAATTGCTAAAGTTTGATCAATGGGATGTAAACCCCGTTTGATCATATACTGTTCTAAGTCTTCACCCTCAATTTTCTCCATTACAAAACAATGAATAGGAGTTTGACTACTGTAAGGATAATACTCAAAATAAGCATCTGCTTCTACTTGGGGAATGCCAGGATGATGCAGTTGACTTAAAACTTCCGCTTCTTGTTTAAATAATGCGATCGCTTTTGGATCATAATTAATCAAAACCTTGAGAACTTTAGGCTGATTAGTTCTGACTTCATTAACTTCATAAGTTTGCCCAAAACCACCTTTTCCTAATTCACGTATTACCCGATAACGTCCCTGTAGTAACAATTGTGAACCACAAGCACGACAAAAAAGTTCATTGTCTGGATTTTGCCGTTTTTGGCAGTTAGGATTTATGCACAAACACAAGCTCATGGTTTTGGCAGGTAGCAATTTTGTCTTAAATTCTATAATAAACCTTGAATTTGCATAATTACTACAGGCAAGATGCCTGTTCCACAAAGGTTTTACTTTTAACCAATATACAAGTTAAATTTCTAATAACTTACTCCCATTTTTAGTATATTTTCCCCCATGGCGTTTTAGCGTCACCAGCTTAATAATTATTAACTCCAAAATCCAACAAAGTTGAAATTGCTATTTTTCCCCAAAATTATTGAGAATAGGTGAGAATGACTCAACGTAATTTCAAGGGTCTTGACTTCTAAAACAGTTATGATATGATAGTATTGAAAATAATCCAAGGGTTTAATATGATCTCAACAAAAATAACCCCTGGGTAAAGTCAAAAATCAAAATTAAGAAATATACCTCTGGTGAAAATGAAATTTGGGTTGTTTCAAACCTTTATAGAGACGTTTTATAGAACATCTCTATATGAATTACCACCAGATATCTAATACAATTCCATGACATGGACACCTCTCCACGCTCAAATACATCGGACGATCCGCGATCGCCATTTACTTCCACCCAAACAACGTTTATTAGTGGCAGTATCCGGTGGTCAAGATTCTTTATGTTTAATAAAATTACTCCTAGATATACAATCAAAATGGCAATGGTTCATCGCTATAGCTCATTGTGATCACTCTTGGCGTGAAGACTCCCAAGCTAATGCTATTCATGTGGAAAACTTGGCAAAAACTTGGAATACACCTTTTCATTTAGAAACTGCTACAACTATTATTAATAGTGAAGCTACAGCTAGAAATTGGCGTTATCAAGCTTTAACAAACATTGCCGAAGTTAATAATTATCAATATATTATTACTGGACACACGGCGAGCGATCGCGCGGAAACTCTACTATATAATCTCATTCGTGGCACTGGTGCAGATGGTTTACAAGCTTTAACATGGCAACGACCACTCACTGATCATATTCTCTTAGTGCGTCCCCTCTTAGAAATTACCCGTTCCCAAACCGCCCAATTTTGTCAAGATCTTAATTTACCTATTTGGGAAGATTCCACAAATCAAAATTTGCAGTATTCTCGAAATCGCATCCGTCAACAGCTTATTCCCTACCTGCAAACCAATTTTAACCCCCAAGTGGAAACTAATCTCGCCCAAACTGCCGAACTCCTACAAGGAGAGGTAGCATACCTAGAAGAAATAGCCCACCATTGGCGGCTAGAAGCGACAGTAACCAGCCCAAATCCTGATTTTCAGTTCAACAGAAGGATTTTACAAAAAGCACCCCTCGCAGTTCAACGTCGCGTGATTCGGCAAATATTACAATCTATTCTTCCCGCATCTCCTAATTTTGAACACATTGAAAAGGTAATAGGGTTAATTACTGCACCCAACCGTTCCCAAACCGATCCTTTTCCTGGGGGAGCGATCGCTATTGTTCAAGGTGACTGGATTTGTTTCCATCCAGAGAAAAAGAAGGATTGATATCCTTCCTCTTGACTAGATAGCAACCTCTGGGACATTCATAAATCTTTCTAGAGTGTCACGCATCTGTGCAATTGTTTCCAATTGAGAATCCTCTGTTGTTTGGATCTGAGTTAAGGATTCAAGAATGTTTTGTAATTGATTTCTCACACTATCAATACCATCCTGAATAGGTTGTAAAGCTTCTTGATAAACATTGACCTTACCGCAAGATTCACCATTGGTACTGTGTAAATTTAGAAGTTGCTCTTCTAGAGCTTTGATTTCTAGAGATTTAGTTGCTATTTCTTGGATTTGTTGATCTATTGTTCCTTGTTCAGATGCGATCGCAGCCAGTATTTGAGCAATATCACCCTCCAGTTTTTGCAATTCCTCTGATTTTTGCTGTTTTTGGGCTTGAAGCTGGGAAACTATTGATTCCAAACCATTAGCTTCAGATTTGATATCCCTAGAAATACCTTGTCTTTGCCATAAGATCACCTGGTGTTGTTGCAAGGTTTTTTGCTGTGCAATTAAATTACGTCTTTGTCCAACTAAACTCTGGTTGAGCATTTGGTAAATATCTTGTTCATCAGCTAGTTCAGCTTCTAAAGTTGTCCGTTCTTCTCCTACGGCATTAGTAATCTTTTGTTGTAGTTCTTCTATAAGTTCTTGCTTATATTTGAGTTCTGGTTCTTGTTCGTGGACAAAGCTAGAATCCCGATCTAATTTCTCTTGCCAGTCTTGAACCATTTTGTCCAATTCAGCTAGAGGCATTTTTTGCAGGGCTTCTACATCTATTTCCGGTTGAGGAACTTCAGTCTCTGTGTTAGCAGCTAGTGTATGTAGCTTTTGATAAATGCCTTCCTCCGTTTCTACATATTGCTGGAGTCTAACCACCAATTGCTGTTTAGTTTCAACTATAGCGGTTTTTAATTGCACCTGGGTCATTAGCTGTGTCAGGGAATTTTGCGCTTGTTGCAATTCATTTTGGCGATCGCCCAAAGTTTGCCCCAATTGCTCTATCTCCTGTTCCTGCTGAGTAATTGCATGACGTTGCAGTTCCAGCTTTTGCCAGTGTAAGTTCAGGGTATCCTGTTGATGTCCAGCCAATTCCATAGCCACATTCAAACTTTCCCTAACTATTTCTGTAGCATTTGTTTGTCCAGATAAGCTATTTACTAAATCTAGTAAAGTCCGATTCCGTTCTTGATCTACAACTTGGTGCTTCTCGGAATTAGCTTTTGATTCTTCAAAGCGGCGTTGTTCACCCCGTAAATGTTCCCAAGCCCCCTCTAACTCCTGACGATTACGTTCAATTTCTGTCCGTAGTTTATCAATTTCCGTTCTTGACGTATCAACTACTTGTTGTTGAGTGTCTAAACGTTTGAAATCATTTTCCAGTTGTTGCACCTGTTCCCAACGGGCTTCCATTTCCATTTCTCGACGATTCAGTTCTTGAACCTGAATCATCAAAGATTGTTTCCACTGATCAATTTCATCTTCCTTGAGCTTGAGCTTTTCCACCTGTCGGGAAAAATTTTGCAAAATATTAACTAGTGGACGACCAGCTTCTTGAATCCGCTGTACTTGGCGACTAGGACTCAATTCAACCAGTACCAAAGCTCCATCATTGATTTTATTTGCTTCCTCAGAAGGAATAACTTCCTCTGGTACTGGAGTCCAGTTCTGGTCGTTGCGTTGACAAGCCAGCAGTTTAAGCTCGCTTCTCCCACCACCACTGAGTAAACCACCTTTTTGTTTTTGTACTTCTGCTAAATACAGCACACCGTCAATCCTTTTGATGTACTTCTTGTCTGTGTTTTAGGATATACCTTAGATTATTCTATGAAATTATTTTCTTTAAGCCTAGTTTAGCAGCACAAGCCGGATAAAACTATTTTCTTAAATAGGACTCCCTCTGGTACTTTGTAATACCTACCCAAAATCACTTTCATAACCTCCCTAATTATATATTCTTAACTATTACGCTGAATACAGATTGTGTGTAATTACTACCCCAAGGGTGACAATCTTAGAATATCTTAACATTTGTCTGACATAATTTTGCTTGAGATCCAAAATCATCTGTCCAGCAAATCTAGTTTATATAGTGCATCATTGGCAACATAGAAAAAATAAATGAGAATACAGGAGTAAATATGAGGATCTAGGGATAGGGTGTACTATAAGCCCATAAATCTTAATCAGGCTAGATTTTTAATTTTTTGATCATTCCTAACCTAAAATTCTACTTGCAGTCAAGTCAAAACTAAGCAAAGTAATCATACTGAAACACAAGGAGTGTTTTGTACCTAAATGCAGGGAAACCTAAACGAAATTGATATGTGTAGCATCCTACAACTGATCGAGTTAGGACAGCGGACTGGACAGTTATGGGTGGAAGCGCACACATCATATCAAAGTCACAAACTAAATGGAGAAGAAATTTTCCGAGTGCGTCCAGGGGGAGAAAGCATATCACAGTCATGGTTTGTCTTTTTTCTCAATGGTCAAATCGTTTATTGCCAAGCAGGAGATAGCAGCTTATTTCGTATTGATGATTATTTGCGTCATTATCGAGTGCAAAAGCGACTGGAATCAAAACAACTTGCCACCCTAGCATCCACAAATTCTCCTGAATATGCGTATATTTGGTCGTTATTAGAACACAATTTTATCAGTCCTAAAATTGCGCGTTCTATTATTTTAGGACTAGTGCAAGAAACTTTATTTGATCTGTTGAGCTTGCATCAGGGTAGTTTCATTTTTGATTCTGGAACAGCCCTCGTACCACAACTAACCACCTTAGAAATTGCCCCACTAGTTGCCACAATCACTAAGCAAGTGCAAGAATGGAAACAATTATACCCACATATTCAATCTCCAGAACAATTACCTATTTTGGCTGATATAGCTAAATTAGGTGCTTCATTACCAGAAGCCACAGTACAAAAGTTGCACAACTGGGCTGATGGTAAAACTTCCCTACGTCAGTTAGCGCGGCATCTCAACCGTGATATTTTAACAGTAGCCAAAGTCGTATATCCTTACATTCAGCAAGGATGGCTACAATTAGTATATTCTGGTACCCATAAACTTAATAAACCCAAGTCTAGCACTGAATCCAAACAGTACAAAGGAAGAATAGTATGTATTGAAGATACATTAGTGATTTGTGAGACGATAGAATCAATTTTAAAATTACAAAGATATGAAGCGATTTCCATCACCAACCCCTTGCAAGCCTTGAGTCTAGTCTTTCAAATTCAGCCAGATTTAATTCTTTGCGACATTACGATGCCAGAACTAGATGGCTACGAAATTTGTGCAATGTTACGGCATTCTACAGCTTTTCGACTTATACCCATTATTATGTTAACTGGTAAAGACGGATTTATTGATCGCGTTCGCGCCAGAATGGTAGGAGCAACAGATTATCTGACTAAACCCTTTACAGATCAAGAATTATTGATGCTGGTAGAGCAGTATCTTAGCCCTGATTACTCAACAGGTATACAAATAGGATACAAGACTTGTTGATTCGATACAACATAAGGTAAAAGATGTGATCACAATCATAAAAACTGTTGTTTAACCAACTTCTATATACAGTAAAGTAGTGAAACAATAGAATTAATTTATACAGTTAATCTTTGTCGTCAGAGTCATTTATGTTCCGTTGGGTACTTATATAAATCAGGAGGTAAATAGAGCTTTATGAGTACAGTTCTAATTGTTGAAGATAGTCTTGCCCAAAGAGAAATGATTACAGACCTACTCAAAGCCAGTGGGTTAAAAGTGACTCATGCAGGTGATGGACTCGAAGCCCTGGAGGCCATACAAACCACACCTCCCGACTTAGTAGTTTTAGATATTGTCATGCCCCGCATGAATGGCTATGAACTCTGCCGTCGGTTAAAATCAGATCCCAAAACCCAAAATGTTCCTGTAGTGATGTGTTCTTCTAAAGGGGAAGAATTTGATCGCTATTGGGGGATGAAGCAAGGAGCAGATGCTTATATAGCCAAACCCTTTCAACCAACAGAGTTGGTAGGAACAGTCAAACAGTTGCTGCGAGGATAAGGATGAAAATAACATGGTTAGCAAACCAGACTTTTTAAGTGGCACTGGGCAAGATCAATTCCGTCCTGAATTACAACTAGAAAGTCCTGAAGGTGAGTTACACTTGAGGTTTTATCTGCCCTCACGTCAGGAGTTTGCTTTACAAGCTACCGGTATTCGGGAAGTAATTGAACTCAGTCCAGATCGGATTACACCAATTCCTAATACATCACCTTTACTTTTAGGTACGCTAAATTTACGGGGAAGATTAATTTGGGTCGCTGATCTAGGGCAATTTCTCGGAGAAACAACTCCATTAAACACCGATTGCTCAGAAATTCCCGTAATTGCGATCGAAGATCAGGACACAATTGTGGGGTTAGGAGTTGAAGAAATCTGTGGCATGGACTGGCTTGATGTACAAAATCTCATGCCACATAATAATGTACCAGATACAATGACTCCGTTTTTACGGGGTGAGTGGTTATTTGAAACAGCACAAGAAAAAAAATCTTTGCGATTACTGGATCAAATAGCAATCTTACGTAGTGCGCGGTGGGCAGGATGAACTTGGGAGGGTGGATATGGCAACACGCATAGATGATCAAGAACCAATGTATGACCAGGCGAGAATAGCCTATGAACAACAGGACTATGAACTAGCCGCCAGTTTAATTAATCAATTGCTGGAAAATTCACCAGCAGGCCCTAACTCACACTTACTAAAAGGACACATTTACTATGTCCTACAACAGTATGAAGTAGCAAAAAACGAATATGAAACTGTATTAAACTTAACAACAGATCAAGACCTAATCAATCTTGTTAATACTTGTTTAATCAACATAGACCAATATATACAACCCTTTGGGAATTACGAAGATGATCAGGTTTATCCCTTTACAAAAGCAACAGATGCAGAAGACAGTTTGGATTTAGGCATGAATGGCAATTTGCAACACAACACTTTTGCATCCAACTCCTTCGCTGACTATGAAGGATCTATAGCTCATGGGGAAGAAGCAGATATATCTAATCCTTTTTTAGTTCCTTCAGAAAATATGGCAGCAGAAGACAATTCATTTTTGGATTTATCAGAAGGAATCAATAATGATGATCCTTTTGCTTTATCACCTATCTCATCTGGGGAAGATCCAATCTCAGATCAACTAGAATTACCACCCTTTTGGCAAGAAGAGATTTCTGTCGATCAGAATAATCTTGAGATTAATGGCAATTTTGGTAATGGAACTTCAGCAATAAGTGATGATGCCAATAGCTATTCACCTTTTGGGGAAACTAATCTATCAACTGATTATGATCAAAAATATTCACCTGAAAAGCTGACGTTTGAAAATCTCAATCATGATTTTGAGGATTTCACCCCCAGCCTAGAAGATAATCATGTAGGAAATACCCTACAGTCAAGCAACAATAATATAGAAAATAATTGGCAAAATAACCTCGAAGAAGACTTGTCTACAGATGACGAGGCTAGCTGGGTAGATGAAGTATCCCAGTTTATACCACCTGTAGCCGAGACACAAATTAATGATTATCAATCAATCTCTCCATCATTAGCCAACAATTCTGTACCATCACCAGAGCAGGTTAATTTTAACTCTTCATCAGCTATCAATAGCTTTGATGATGATAGTTTTGATTTAGATGCGTTTGAATCAGCTTTTGGAGCGGAAAATGAAACAGACTTTAGCTCTGAAACCTTTATCTCCCAAGAAAATAGTCATAATTTCTCCTCTGGCAACACGACCAAGAATAATAATATAGAGTTTTTAAACGACTTTGATGAATTTGATGATCTCGGTGATATCCCAGGATTTGAACTGGCTGAAGAAAACAATTTTACAGATGAGGGCATCCTATCAGAATCCCTAGATAGTCAAGGCAATTTGCTCAATCAGTTTGCTGATAGTTCATCCGATAACCTCGCTGATCGGGATGAAGAATTATTCACCATTACAGGCGCACAAGAAGTAGTCCCGGTATTTACACAGTCAGATGTTGCCAAAATAGAACCAAATGTAACCGGTGAACAAGGCATCTTTGGCTTCTTTGAAAACGCTTCCCTAGATAAGAAACAATGGTATATAGCCGGTGCTGTCGGCTTGGCATCAGCATTGGTGGTCGCTGTAGTCACCTCAGTGGGAACAATGATGTCAAAAGCCGAACACAGAGAATCCATCAGAAATACAGGCTGGTTAATGGCCTTAGCCGCAGGGGTGACAGGAGGGGTGACCGCAGGCTTTATGGGCAATCTGACTCTCAAACAAATTCGTCGCACTACTCAGGACTTACAGGCCCAATTTGATGCTGTGCGTCAGGGTAATTTGAATGTGGAAGCAACCGTCTATTCAGAAGACGAGTTAGGCTATTTAGCCACTGGCTTTAACGATATGGCTAGGGTAATTTTTACTACTACCAATGAAGCCCAGCGCAAGGCCATTGAACAGGAAGAAGCCAAAGAAAATCTCCAACGTCAGGTAATTCGGCTTCTAGATGACGTAGAAGGAGCAGCCAGAGGAGACCTGACGGTACAAGCAGAGGTAACAGCCGATGTACTAGGCGCAGTAGCAGATGCCTTTAACCTCACCATTCAAAACCTCCGGGATATCGTTCAACAGGTAAAAGTGGCAGCACGGGACGTAACCAAGGGTTCAACCAATTCCGAAACCTTTGCACGAGCTTTATCTGGTGATGCTTTACGCCAAGCGGAAGAATTAGCTGTGACTTTGAATTCTGTACAGGTGATGACCGATTCGATTCAACGGGTGGCAGAAGCTGCTAGAGAGGCAGAATCTGTAGCTCGTGATGCTAGTCAAATCGCTCAAAAAGGTGGAGAAGCTGTAGAAAATACTGTGGCGGGGATTTTAGAAATTCGGGAAACGGTGGCAGAAACTACCCGAAAAGTGAAAAGACTGGCAGAATCTTCCCAGGAAATTAACTCTATTGTCGCTCTAGTATCTCAAATTGCTTCTCGTACTAACTTACTGGCACTCAACGCTAGTATTGAGGCAGCCAGAGCAGGTGAAGCCGGACGGGGATTTGCAATTGTAGCCGATGAAGTCCGCCAGTTAGCAGATAAATCCGCGAAATCACTCAAGGAAATTGAGCAGATTGTGATGCAAATCCAAAGTGAAACTAGCTCCGTAATGATGGCGATGGAAGAGGGGACACAACAGGTAATTCACCAAACTAAACTGGCAGAAGAAGCTAAAAAATCCCTTGATAACATCATTCAAGTAGCAGATCACATTGATATGCTAGTACGTTCAATTACCAGCGATACCGTAGAACAAACGGAAACATCTCGCGCCGTGGCCCAAGTAATGCAATCCGTAGAACTAACGGCACAAGAAACCTCTCAAGAAGCACAACGGGTTTCTGGAGCTTTGCAACATTTAGTGGGCGTATCCCGCGATTTGATTGCGTCTGTGGAACGTTTCCGAGTAGAAACTATTGAAACCAGGTAAAAGGAAAAAGTAAAAAGGCAAAAGTAACAATTAATGTCTACTTATATGCCTAGTCTTTTACCTTTTGGTTTACTACGCGCCTTTTATTTGACCTTTTACCTGATTTAACTTATGACTATGCAGCCGGATCAACAACAACGGATTTTAGGTTACTTTCTCGAAGAAGCCAGGGAACACCTAAACACCATCGAACAGGGATTACTCAATCTCCAAAGTACCCTGAACGATACAGAAATGATTCAAGAAGTCTTCCGGGCAGCCCACTCCATTAAAGGTGGTGCGGCTATGCTAGGTTTGAGTAGTATTCAGCATACATCACACCGTCTTGAGGATTGCTTTAAGATTCTTAAAGACCATCCTATTCAAGTTGACCAAACTTTAGAGTCTTTACTACTGGGTGTGTGTGACACCTTAAAAGCTCTCATAGATCATCTGGGAAATCCTTTTGGTTTGTCTGAGGAAACCGCCCAAGAGTTAATGGCTAAAACTGAACCAGTAATGCAAACTCTGCATGATTATATAGCAACACTGGTAGGAAATGAAAATGTAGGGGAAGCAACCAGTAATAGTCCCACTGTTCATCCACAAACACAGACTTCTGTAACCACAGAGGTATCCAACGCTGCGATCACAATTGGTAACAATCAAGATTGGACAGAGTTTCAAACTCAGGTGTTACAAACCCTGCGGGAAATGTTGCAACTGTTTAAGCAAACCAGTGTATCTTCTTCTCGTGAAAATTTGCAGAACTGTTGTGACCAATTAGTGATAATCGGTAGAGATATAAATTTATCTAATTGGTGTAAGTTATGTGAATCGGCAGCCGAAGCCATATCTAATCCAGATAATAGTTATCTCACTTTAGCCAAAATCATTATTACTGAAATTAAACAAGCACAAGAATTAGTTCTACAAAATAGAGATGGAGAAATTGCTGTTAGTCAACAGTTAGAAAATCTCCTACCTCTTCCTGAACTAGAGTTATTAGAATTTGACGAATCAGATAGCGATCTCTCTTTATTTTCTCCTACAGATGAACTCAATTTTGAGCCAGAACTATCCATAAATGTCACGGAAAGCAATGGCTTTACGGAAGAATTCTTATTTAATGATGATCAGTCAATAATTCTGGATAATAATACTCTAGATCATGCTATGGATCACGCTGGTCCAGAAGTAGGAATTTCTGAGTTAAATACTCTAGCTGATTTATTTGAAGGTGAGACACCTGAATTAGATGCTGACTGGCAACAAGAAGAAATATTAGAAGATATCAATAGTGTTCAATTACCAATTATTGATGGTGAAATTGAAGAAAGTAATCAAGATTTAGTTGATTTGTTGGAGTTTGATAGTGATTCAACTCTGTCAGAATTACCAGCAGCAGAAACAGATTTAAGTTTGTTGTTTGATGATAATTTATTAGACATAGAAAATGATAACCTAGGAAATAATACTGCTGATGATCAATTTTTAGCATCTAGTTATGGATTAGGTAAGGACAGTGATTCACAATTCCCTGAAGATGATGTTTTGGAAGAATTAATTTCAATTTCTAGAGAAGCGCGTCAAAATACCATAGTCAATGAGAACAATAATAGTGATGCCACAGAAGAATTGCTGCTCTTTACAGAGGATTATGAATTAGATGAATTATGTTTTGATGGGGAATTAACTCCATCAGAAATAATGGCTCAAACTGAGACAGAGGCTAATGGTTTATTTTTGCCAAATGTTAGTGAGGATATATCTGCTCCTACTCCCATAATTACAAATACTAAAACTGTAAAAACGCCAGAAATCAAACCATCAGTACCAGAGAGTTTATCTTTAGATAATATTTTTGCTCAGGTGGAAGAAAACATCCCACCAGTTAGCAATGAAATTGATGATTTATTTGGTACGCCAGATACAATCAATAAGGTGTCTAGTTCTGTAGATAATTTGGATAATTTCTGGGATGATCTCAATTCTTTAAATCCAAAACTAGATATTGGTGCTAGTCAAGATGTAGCTAAAGAACTCGAAGAAAGTTTATTTAGTGCATCCTTTGAGAGTGTGAGCAATAATAACGCTACTCCAAGTCATGGTTTGGATGGAGATTTTAATCTCATTTCCCAAGATGAATCAGAACCTTTTGATATGTTTTCTGGTTCAGATGCTGATAGTAGCAACCAAGATATAGATATCTTTGGTGAAGTTGCAGATTTAAACTCGACTACTGCTAATCTAGATGGAAGAGAATCTTCTTTACCTGTAGTTAATGAATTTTCTCAAGCACCAGAAGCGGTGGATTATGTCCCAGAATTTACTAGTCAGTTTCTAGAAATAACTGCAAATTTAGATGCAGAAATATTTGCTGCGGTTGCTGATAGTAGTGATGATAATTTATCTTTGTTCGGCGAAGAAATAACATTTGGTGTGGAGGAGGTTAAACCAGAATTAATTACCAATAGTGATCATAGTGAATTATCAATCTTCGCAGATTCAGCAACAGGATTATCACTAGATAATGAGTTGGATTTCAATTCTAATTTTGGTGATTTTAATCTAGAATCAGAGGCAAATCTGATACCAGAATTGGAATTGGAAACTACGGTGGAGAAATCTGCTATAGATGTTGAATCTATAGAATTACTGTTAGATGAACCTGTAGAAGAAACGAGAGTAGAAGCTGGGTCTTTAGATGAGTTTGCTGCTATAGAATTACTGTTAGATGAACCTGTAGGAGAAACAAGGGTAGAAGCTGGGTCTTTAGATGAGTTTGGGGCTATAGAATCTCTGTTAGATGAGCCTCCGGCGGCAATTGTAGATGATTTTGCAGCTATAGAAGCTCTATTAGATGATTCCTTGGAAGAAAATACTGATCAGGTAGCTATTCAAGATGAGGATTTTGCAGCCTTAGAAGCATTACTGGGTGAGAATGAAAATAATTTACCAGAGATGAGCGCTAATCAACGAGTTACTAGTCAAGCGCCTGTAGTCAAAGCTGCAAATACTTTTTCGCCGTCGGGACTCGAAGATGAATTTAGTGAATTAGAGGATTTGTTAGCTCAGGCTGATCAAAGCATATCTATTACAGCTACAACATCACAGAAAACTACTAGTAAAATTCCTCGCCCTAGCAGTGGTCCGCGCAGGTTGAGGGAAGAAACGATGAAAGTCCCTATTAAACAACTCGATGAAATGAGTAACTTAGTTGGGGAATTGGTAGTAAATCGAAATACTTTAGAGCAGGATCATGAACGACTGCGCCAGTCTTTGGATAACCTGTTGGTGCAGGTACAGCATCTCTCGGATGTGGGTGTGAGAATGCAGGAATACTATGAGCGATCGCTTTTGGAAGCATCTTTATTAGCCAGTCGTCGCTCTAGAGAACATCATACCTCCTCTGGTTATGGCCATGATGGTTCTGGGTACAGGGGATTTAGTGAGATCGAAATGGATCGGTTTACCCCTTTCCATATCTTGGCACAAGAAATGATTGAGTTTATTGTCCGAGTTCGGGAGTCAGCTAGTGATATTGATTTTGTTACCGAAGAAACAGAACAGGTAGCCCGACAACTACGACAAGCAACTAGCCAGCTACGAGAAGGGCTGACAAAAGCGCGAATGGTTCCGTTTACCCAAGCTATTGATCGCCTACGGCGAGGGGTGCGAGATAATGCTATTAAGCATGGTAAACAGGTGGAATTGGTGACAGAAGGGGTAGATACCTTAGTGGACAAGATGATTTTAGATCATCTTACAGATCCTTTGACTCACATGGTAAATAATGCGATCGCTCACGGGATTGAAACCCCAGATGTGCGTCAAGCTGCCGGCAAATCACCTTTAGGTACTATTACCATTCGTGCTTTGCAACAAGGAAATCAAACCGTGATTTCTGTCGCTGATGACGGTGCTGGTATTGATTATCAAAAAGTCAAAAACAAGGCAGTCAAAAAAGGTATTCTCACGCCCGAACAAGCAAAAGCCATGTCCCGGTTAGAAACCTACGAACTCCTATTTCTGCCTAGTTTTAGCACCGCCGATGAAGTAGACGATATCAAAGGCCGAGGCGTGGGTATGAACGTAGTTCAAAATGATATCAGCGAAATTCGTGGCACAGTTAGCACCGACTCCACTCTAGGCAAGGGTACTACCTTTACTATTCGCTTGCCTCTGACTTTGAGTATTTGTAAAGCCTTATTTTGCATCTCTGATCGGACGCGAATTGCTTTCCCAATGGATGGTGTCGAAGATACCCTGGATATTCCCTCCAAAAATATTCACCAAGATGCAAACGGAGAATCATTTATTCACTGGCGCGATACCATTTTGCCTTTTAAACCTTTGAAAGAAATATTAGTGTTTAATCGTCAGCTTAGTCGCGGTAATATGTATAGTGCAACAAAAGAGGATGATATGATTTCCGTCGTTGTTGTGCGTTCAGCTAATACGATGATTGCCTTGCAAATTGATCAAGTTTTGAGTGAACAGGAAATTGTAATTAAGCAATTTGAAGGACCAGCGCCTAAACCTAGTGGTGTAGCTGGTGCTACAGTTCTCGGTGATGGTATGATTATGCCTATTGCCGACGTACTGGAAATTATTGATATTTTCCAAGGTAAGAGATCTAAGCACATTGTCCCAGGTTGGCAACAGCCAGGTTCACCATTAAATGAAGCTGTTTCTGAGAAGGTAGAAACCACTGTATTAATTGTGGATGACTCCATCACAGTTCGAGAACTCCTATCACTCACCTTTAATAAAGCCGGTTATCGTGTAGAACAAGCCCGTGATGGCCAAGAAGCATGGGATAAACTCCGTTCTGGTCTACCCTGTGATATCGTCTTCTGTGATATTGAAATGCCTCGTTGTGATGGACTGGAATTATTATCAAGGATTCAAAAAGATAGCACTCTGAATAATTTACCTATTGCTATGCTTACCTCTCGCGGTGCTGATAAACACAGACAAGTGGCTGTTCAACTCGGTGCTAGTGGTTACTTTACTAAACCCTATTTGGAAGAAGCTCTTTTAGAAGCAGCTTTACGAATGCTCAAAGGGGAAAAACTGGTAACTATCTAGGGTTTGCACCTGTAAGGGGAGGCAAAAGGCAAAAGGCAACAGTCTGGGCTATATGTTATCCCCAAATTTTTGGATTTATCCGACCTAAAATTCACGCTTTTTCAGCTATACCCTTGAAAAGTCTTGCACCTACTTTCTTGTTTATTAGCCTCAAACCTTTGATATATTTGGGTTTTCGGTTCTTTCGGCAAACCCTATTTAGGGCTTGCTGAATAAACACAAAACCTAGATAAATCAAGAGTTGAGGGGGCAGAAAAAAGGAACAAAGTGCAAGAAAAAGGGGTAAAATAGATAAAAACCCTTGCATCAAGGTGCATCAAAATGTATCGCAAACAAAA
>JBJTUF010000070.1:0-10679 GCA_046080565.1 Cuspidothrix sp.
AACCAATTACTGTTAGTATAATGCTAACTTGGGAAAATATGGCAGGTTGGTTTACCAATGTTTTAAAATCTCCTGATGTGAAAATTAGAGATGATGGCAGTCCTGTTTATGAATATCAACCAAAATGGGGAGAAAGTAAAAATAACTATAATTGGTTAGCAGAAGATGATAAATTTTTAGGTTGTGTTTTAGGTCGAGTTACTAATAACGAAACTCCCCAAGAAGGTGATGGAACTTGGTGTATTGCTACCGTAAAAAACTCCAAAGTTGAATTATTTTATCATTCCCGTTTTAACACTGTCGGTAATGGTGAGGAAGTTTGGCAGACTTTTAGTAAAGATGGTTCTTTAACTAATTATTTAGATGAAACTCCCACAGATGAAAATACTCGTTTAGGTGCTGCTGTTGCTGTGCGTTTCACTTTGCAACCAGGGGAAACTTTAGAAGTTCCTTTTGTGTTAAGTTGGGATTTTCCAGTCACAGAATTTGCCGAGGGAGTGAACTATTACCGCAGATATACAGACTTTTTTGGTTGTAGTGGTGATAATGCTTGGCAGATTGCTACTCATGCACTGAAAGAATATCATAATTGGCGATCGCACATTCAAACTTGGCAACAGCCCATTTTAGACAGAGAAGATTTACCCGACTGGTTTAAAATGGCCTTATTTAACGAACTCTACGACTTAACCAGTGGTGGAACTCTCTGGAGTGCAGCCACAGAAAAAGACCCCTTTGGGCAATTTGCAGTGTTAGAATGTCTAGATTATCGCTGGTATGAAAGTTTAGACGTGCGGTTATACGGTTCTTTTGGGTTATTAATGTTATACCCAGAACTAGAAAAAGCCGTAATTCGCGCATTTGCGAGGGCAATTCCCCAAAGTGATGATAGAACTAGAATTATTGGTTATTATCTCACCATCAACGCCCAAAGTCCCAAAGCTATCCGTAAGGTAGCAGGTGCTACACCCCACGACTTAGGCGCACCCAATGAGTGGGTTTGGGAAAAAACAAATTATACTGCTTATCAAGATTGCAATTTGTGGAAAGATTTGGGTTGTGATTTTGTATTGCAGGTATACCGTGATTTTCTCTTGACCGGTGCAAACGATATCCAATTTCTTGCAGACTGTTGGGATGCAATTGTGCAAACTCTCGATTATGTGAAAAAATTTGATCTTGATGGGGATGGTATACCGGAAAATTCTGGCGCACCTGATCAAACTTTTGATGATTGGCGGTTAAATGGTGTTAGTGCCTATTGTGGTGGTTTATGGTTAGCAGCGTTAGAGTCTGCTATTGCTATTTGTGATATTTTAACGAACCACAGAGGCGCAGAGGACGCAGAAAGTCAGAAATTAATTTATCAAGGTTGGTTACAGCAAGCTAAACCTGTTTATCAAGAGAAGTTATGGAATGGTCAGTTTTATCGCTTGGATAGTGAAAGCGGTTCTGATGTGGTGATGGCTGACCAATTATGTGGGCAATTCTACACTAGATTGCTAGGATTACCGGATATTGTCCCCCATGAAAATATAATTTCTGCTTTAACTACTATCTATGAAGCTTGTTTTTTAAAGTTCCAAGATGGCAAGTTTGGTGCTGCTAATGGTGTACTTCCTGATGGTTCTCCAGAAAACCCTAACTCTACGCATCCTCAAGAAGTTTGGACAGGTATTAACTTTGGTTTAGCTGCATTTTTAGTCCAAATGGGGATGAAAAATGAAGCCATGAATTTAACTGAAGTGGTGGTTAAACAAATTTACGACAATGGTTTACAATTTCGCACTCCTGAAGCTGTTACCGCAGCAGGTACTTTCCGCGCTAGTACCTATCTTCGCGCTATGGCTATATGGGGGATTTATTTACTAACTAATGATTAAGCTATTACGTACCTGAATTTTATCATCGTTATATAGCTAAATCTTGTGTTGCGGGCATCTTGCCCGCTAGAGTTAACTACCTGGGGAAAATTAATTTAACATTTTAGGAACAAACAAAAATCTCTGTAAACCTTGCCTGTTCACTCTTCCCTGTTAAGAGTTTCCTCTGGGAAATATAAAATTTATTTTGCACGACTATAAAAATTAAGTAGACAACATACATATTCCCCACTGGTTGACAAATTTGATGATCTTATTGGTTAAAAATTTGCTCTGATACATTGTACATTAATTGGTGAAAATATATAAAAAATACATATTTTCTTAAGTATTTGATTTTTGTCCCATCCCAAACCAATTTTATTTTCCAGTTATGTCCGGAAATCAAAGAAAAAATTAGTAATGTTAAGAGTTAAGTAATTTAAACCTCAAACCGAATGCTGTAAGATATGCCTCCGTTTCCTAGCTTAGTTATCAAGATAACTTCTCAACTCAATTTAACGATCAAATTAGTCGTTATTAGAAATACTCATGAATTTCTGTGTAAATCTTCTTACCCAGTATCATGAAACTGAGTCTGATTGGCAAAGCCACTGAAAAATGAGAAATCAGCAATTAGCAATAAATCACATCAGTAATTGCGTTTTGCAGAGGCCATCTGAATTTCTTCTACTTTAAGGGAAAAGCATCAGATTTTGATCTTATGTGCTAAATTTGACAATTTGTCAAAGCCAATTTTTGCTCTAAATCGCCACAAAATACAAAGTGTCACCCGAATAACTATAGGGTTGTTGAGGATCAAAAGATTTTAATGTGGCAAATCCACCAGTACCAAAATAGAAATTATGCACCCGGAAAAACTTTACTCTCGTTAAATACACAAGAGTAAATTAAAATTATCTAATGGTAGTGTTGGTTACAGGTTAGTTGAATAAAGCCAGGACAGCAGTAGGTTTATCCAGCTAGTTGTTCAGGTTAGTCAGGTTCAAATACAGTTGTCATTTATGACGCACAGTTAGTCTATAAGTTCCCTGCTAGTTGTAACGGCATTAAACAAAGTTTTAACCTAGCGATCGCCTCTTAAGCTCCTTCTGTTGCTCAAAGATTTTAAACAACCTAAACAGCTTAGGAGCTACAATATAAACCTCTTCATTCTTTTTTGTCAAGTCATCTGAATCATAAATTTCTGGAAAGTTTTCACAATGATGATGACTATGAATCACAACCCTTGAGAGTAACTAGGTTGGGGTAAAAAATTGTCCTTATAGCAACGCCAAAGGTAAGGGTGAAAAAGCTTTCAGAGATTTAACTTTTCTTTACACAGCTTGGTTTTCTGATGTTGACCTGCTTAATAGCTTACACAAGGAAATAGATCCAAGATTAAATAGATTAAGAGTTACTTAACAATACGTACTAAATTGTAATTCCATACCGAAGTATCTGCTTGGATCAGAATAATTAGCAGTAACTAACAATAAATAATCATAGCTATTTCTACTTGTTAAGCATAATAACTATCACTGTCATCTCACTTGTATCAACAATTTGTATATAGATAATTACCAAGATAGTAATTCAGTAAAAAATATATATTGGTTAATAAATTACTCAATATCAGTAGATAAACCAGATAATCAGCAAAAGTTTATATTAATACATTCTGTCCTCTACAGAAAAATCAATATTGTTGATTTTGTTTATCCGTTAAATTTGATTAAAGAAAAATTTTTCTAATATAGAAGTCGAAAAATAAGTTATCTTGAAAGAATTTAATTATTTGCTTATAATTTAGTTATTTTCAATATTTTCTATAAAAATAGATAAATAATTTCAAAAAAAGTCTTATTTTATAAGAGGTGTAGCCGGAAAACAGTTTTTCATTAATCTCAATATTTTATTAATAAAATTAGATTTTACATGGTTAGATATAGACAAATTTATTATCCATACCTGAGTTGGTTAGATAGGAGAGTTTAGCGGTTTTTTGGCTTTGTATAGCAATAATACCATCTGGGAATGAGATTAAAGTGGGGGGTAACACCCCCCATTTTTTGATAAGTAGGGACAAAACTCAAACTTGCACAAGAGATAAGTAAATATCTAGATATCTTCCGTAAATTTAACTTAAATATTGCCACTTTGGCAGATGACATTAGCAAGAAAAAATAGTATAAATAAAAATGTGGGTTTTGAAATTGAAAAATCAATGATTTTCCTGAGTCCATTCAGTAATTATGCGCTTTTACTGAAAAGCCTAATACAAAGTGGTAAAAAGTTATACAGCAGTAACCAGGGAAAATCAGAAGATCAACACTTGGAAAGTTTCAAAAATACACACAGCATCTACAAAAAGCTACGTCGAATTTACATTCTCCAGGTAGAAAGCAGATCATTCATGAGTCAGTACAAAGTTACACCTATATAAAACTTATGTACTACGATAGTTAAACTGTAAAACTCCTGAAACAAGGTATATCCGGCAAAGCACAGCAGCACACAGGCTTGGTTAAAAACAAATCAGGTTTTCAATCACAGGTCACGTTATGAACAAAATCGTCAGGTTACAGCCCGCTTTTAGCTCCGTTCCCCAGATAAATTTTGATTTACAGTTTTTCGAGTTGTATTTCTGTCAAGTCTCTAAATGTACAAGTGCCAATTTTTTGGCAAAGATGATTACTCTTTTGTGCATTTGCCAGCAATTGATTACCTATAGATTCCGGTCATTTCCGCAATAGCAAATAGACTGAGGCTGTTTTATCTACTCCCATCAAGAGCATCGTATTTGCAGAACTGGATGAATTTATTCAATTGAAAGGTAACTAAAATGATGAATCAAGATATTGCTGGCAGTAACAACTTAGAACCAAAAATCCATCCTGAACAGCTTGACCAGGTAGTGGAAGCGATTTTGGCAGGAAAGTATTCTTGGGCTTGTGTATTAATGTTGCGGTTCGTTGGTTATAATCCGATGCACTATATCCCGTATCGCACTTACAACCGCATACTTAAAGAAAATTCTCGCATGAGTCGCTCTAACTCACAAAATAATGAAAATTTAAAAATTGCTAAACCGACCCCAGAGAAAAGAACTGAAGGTCATCTGACATCTAACTGTTTGAACAAAATTAAAGACATAGCCTATCTAGAAGTGGGTAACAAGCAAAAGGTAGAAGCACGCGCTAACAACATAGAAAAAAAGTCGGCATAGTTGGCTTTAATAGTGGAATTGCTGGTTACTCAGCCCTGACTAATCTCAAAGATGAGTAACTGCAATTACTGAATCCTTGGTAAAAATCTGTCAGAATGGCAAATATACACTGGTAACATCTTATAAATTAGAAATAGGAACTTAAACAAAGGTTCATGGCAAATCACTGGAATTTTGCCAGGAGGTTGTTTATGTCTGTAGGTGAAATATACAACCTGATTGCTGAAGCATTCAGTTTCTGATTAATTAAATAAATTGTAGGTTCAGACTGATGAACTATGACTAATGGTGGTTCGTTTTCTCAAGAAGTCTGAGCAATTCTCAATTGGAGTGGTGGGTTACTCCAGTCATATTGAGATGGGAAGATAACTTCAGGCAATAGGCAAGAGGCAAAAGGGAAGAGGCAAAAGGCAAGAGTGAAGAGGTTTTGAGAGATTTTACTTTTCTTTAGATACCTTGCATTTTTTATGTTCACCTACTTAAATGGAATCACTGGCCATTGGGTAAACCAGAGAATGTTGTAGAGGTTAGCCGATGCTATCAGGGTTTTCTCAAGAACATTTAGCTACATACATTCAACATCAGTTCTGACTATTTCATATTCATTTCATTTTAGGTTGGCATCATCAGAGATGAACAATATGGAGCTAATAAAAATGGTTACTTACTCTCCAGCGCCAATCCTGAGAAACAGCTTGTCATCATCACTGTTATTTAAAAACGTCACCGCAGCTTTAGGTAAAGTTCCCATTGTCCGGGTAAATAAAATTCATTCCAGTTGTCAACATCATGACTTATATTTAAAACTAGAATCTTGTAATCCCGGTGGGAGTATTAAAGAGAAAAATGCGACTTATCTGGTAAATGAAGCCGAAGAACAAGGTTTATTACCAGCAGGAGGTACAATTGTTGAGTCTAGTTCTGGTAACTTTGGTATTGGGTTAGCAATTGTGGGGGCGACCAAAGGTTATAGGGTAATGATAGTTATTGATGCAAAAACTCCTGTAACAATGCGAAGGATGCTCGCTGCTTATGGTGCTGAACTTGTTGAAGTTCCTTTAAGTGCAGCCGATGCTCAAGGTTCGATGCAGGTAGCCAGAATGGCAAAAGCTCAGGAGTTAGTCGCAAAGATTCCCAATGCTTGGTATCCATGTCAACATAAGAATCCTCGTAATACTGATGCCCATGAATTTTGGACAGCGAGAGAAATCGTTGATGCTTTTGCAGGTGCGCCGGATGCTATAGTTATAGGTGTGAGTACAGCCGGTCAATTGGGGGGTATTAGTCGCTACTTTAAAAAATATTATCCCCAAACTAGAATTATTGGTGTTGATGTGGCTGGATCGGCAATTTTTGGTACTCCCAGACACCCCTACAAGATGACTGGACTGGGTTTGTCTTTCATTCCCCCGAATTTTGATCCGGAAGTGCTAGACGCAGCTTATAGCTTGGATGATGCTTTGGCGTTTTCTGTTTGTCATGCGCTGGCTAAACAGGAAGGTATGCTTTTAGGTGCTTCCACTGGTGCTATTGTGGCGGCAGCTTTGGCGGATGTGCAAAGATTTACTGTACCTCAGACTATGTTACTACTGAATCCTGATCGGGGCGATCGCTATTTAGAAACAGTTTACAATGCCGATTGGTTAGCTGCACAAAATATCAACATTCTGCAAAATTCCCATCTCGTTACAGCTATTTCTCAACTTTCTCCTGTACCGTTAGATATTGTTCAATCTCATATCTGTTGTTAATAGTATGGGATGAAGTAACGAACCGCAGAGGCGCAGAGGGCGCAGAGAGTAAAAATTTACAAGTTTGATTTTTTGCGCTTTTTGTCAAGATGTTTATATTATTTTGGTTTAACAGAGGATGAAATTAGAAGAATCTCCATCTACAAAAGTGAGTTTAGGGACTTTATGGCGAGAATTTTTGCCTTTATCGCTGAGTGATGTAACTATGGCCTGTGGTGATCCGATGATGACCACTACTTTAGCTCATCTCCCTAATGCTCAAAATAACCTTGCTTCTGTAGGTATTGCTAAATCTTTGGCGATATTTTTTGAAAGTCCGATTATTATGATTCTGCACGCTTCTAATGCTTTGGCAGGTTCTCAATTTTCACGGAAGGCTTTATGGCGGTTTAATTTATTTTTGGGTGGAGGACTGACTTTTTTATTAGGTTTGTTAGGGATACCTGTTATATTTAATTCTGTTGGTGTAAGTTTGTTGGGTGTTCCTCCAGCAATGTTAGCTACAGTGAGTCAAGTATTATTAATAGCTTGTGGTTGGCCATTTGCGATCGCTTGGCGGCGTTATTTCCAAGGTTTATTAATTTACCACGGTCAACCCCGTGCAGTTGCTACAGCTAGTATTTTCAGGCTTTTGACATTAGCTGTAATTCTAGTTTCTGGCTTTTTTTTACAAGTATCTGGAGGTATACTCGCGGGAATTGCTCTAATTAGTGGGGTGATAGTCGAAGCTATCGCTGTTACAATTTTTGCTCGTCAGACTGGAGCAAGTATACCACCGGAAACGGTAACACAACCCAACCTACCGCATAATTTAGCGCAGGTGTGGAAATTCTATTTACCTTTAGCTAATACGATGATGGTGGTTTGGGGCGGTAGAACGATATTAATTAGTATTCTTGCTCGCGCTGAAGATGCGACAATTGCCATTGCTGCTTGGTCTGCGGTCTGGGGTTTGGTGTTAGTAATTGCCAATTCTACCCGCATGATACAGCAAATTGTGATTAAATATCGTCATCAAGTGAGCGATCGCCAATTATTGACTTTTGCTGTGAGTGTGGGAGCAGCTTGTTCGGCTTTATTATTGTTTATGAGTTTAACACCGATAGGCGATCGCATTGTCCAAAGTTTTGTCGGTAATGATCTCACCCTTGCTAACAGCATCAAACCTGTAATATTAATTTGTACCATCGTCCCATTATTGGTAGCATTGCAAAATGCAACTCAGGGCTTTTTAGTGAGCGAAAGTCGCACAGGTCATGTTAATCTTTTTACTTGGTTAGGAACGGCAACTTTATTAATAATTGCTAGTTTCGCTATTAATAAAGGAATAAACGGTGCAACATCTGCTGCTCTTGCTATGATCACATCAATGATAGTAGAAGTTAGTTGTTTACTTTGGAAAAGAGTGGCAAAATAATCGTAAATTTAGTACCAATATCAACATGACTTTCTACTTTTAATTTACCTTTATGAGTTTGCACAATTGCCAAAGCAATAGCTAAACCTAAACCCGAACCACCACTATGGCGAGAACGATCACTATTGATTCGATAAAAGCGATCAAAAATGTGGGGAATATCAGCAGCAGGAATACCAATTCCTGTATCTTCAATAGTAATTATACCTTGATGAGTATTAGCTGAAAGATTAATTTTTACTTCCCCACCGACGGGAGTATATTTAATGGCATTACCTACTAAATTTAACAGCATTCGATAAATTTGACTTTCATTTCCTTGAATATAAAAATAAGATTTTTCAGGAACATAACTAGATAATAAAATTCCTGCATTCATAGATAAAGATAATAATTCTTCTTCCACATCTGCAATTAAATTATTTAAACAAATTTGTTGGATTTTTCCTGACTGCAACCCACTTTCTAACCTCGATAGTAATAACAAATCTTGCGTTAAAATAACTAATCTTTTGATTTGCCTTTCTAGTGCTTGTTGAGTTTCTAGTTGAATATAATTAGTTTCGACAATTGTTTGTAAAGATGTGATAGGAGTTTTTAATTCGTGAGCAGCATCAGCCGTAAATTGTTCTAATTGGTGATATGATTTTTTGATCGGAAGCATAGCTAAACCTGCTAACCACCAACCACCAGCACCAATAACGATCATAGAAGTAGGAATACCCAAAATTAATAATAAATGTAGACTATTCATATAATAATTTAATTGTTCTATGGATCTACCAACTTGTAAATATCCCCATAATTGATTATTATTAATTTTTAAAGGCATTAAATGTAAATGATATAATTCACCATTGCGATTTATGATATCATAAGAATGATTGAGATCAATATTATCGGGAAATTCATCAGGATAATTATTAATAGCAGCAATAGCTTTACCTTTTAGTGTTAAAAATCTGACATAATATCCTTCTCCTAGTAAACCTAATAACTCTGATTCTGATTTAATTGGTAAACAAGACTGTTGTTTAAAACAAATTCCTGGTAAAGATTTTGCAGTAGTAATAGATAATTGTCCGGGAAATTTAAACTCTGTTTTTAATTGGTCTTCAAACACCTTTCCTAAAACTGCTAATTCTCGATCAATAGTACGAGTAAAAGCTTTGATCACGATAATATGAGCAATATAACCACATATTAATAAAGTTGCACCCATTACACCAGCATAGGTAATAGCTAAGTTTAATCGAGAATTATTAAATAAAGAATCATTATTCATGAGATTTCAGAACTGTAAAAATCTAATAAAAATGTAGGTTTGGTTCAGCAATAGCACAACCCAACAAAGTTTTATAATATTGGGTTGTCTTAACCCAACCTACTTAGTTCATTTAAACAGAAAAACGATAACCAAAACCCCGGATAGTTTCAATTGCTGTAGGAAAACCGCATTCTAATAATTTGCGTCGTAACAATCTTATTTGTGCAGCAACAACATTACTCACAGTATCACTTTCAAAATCCCAAAGTCGAGCGCGAATTTGATCATGAGTTAATATTTGTTGAGGATGGTGCATAAAATATTCTAAAAGTTGAAATTCTTTAGCAGTGAGGATAATTTGTAGATGATTTTTATTATCTAAATTCACCACTGAAAAATTACCATAGTCTAAAATGAAATTACCTACTTGTAATTGTGGTGGCTGAAAATTTGGACTTCTTCTTTGTAATGCTCTAATTCTTGCTAATAATTCCTCCATTCCAAAAGGTTTAACAAGGTAGTCATCTGCTCCAGCATCTAAACCCGTAACCCGATCATTCATGCTATCTCTAGCTGTTAACAGCATCACTGGTAATTGATTTTTTTCTAATCTTAATTTTTTACATAATTCTAATCCTGATATCTGGGGAATCATCCAATCTAAAATGGCAATTTCATATCTTTGTGGGACTGTATGTAAATAATCCCAAGCTGTTGCTCCATCTTCGACCCAATCTACTATATAATCTCGTTTAGTCAGAGCTTTATGAATACTCATTCCCAAATCTTTTTCATCTTCAACTAATAATAATCGCATAATGATAAATTAATATAACTCAACTAAATTTTCAATTTAATTAATAATAATACAATTTCTCGATGAAGAGACGTTCCGACCGAACCTCTCTACTAAATATAAACTTTATTTTGCACGACTACTTATTAGAGGTTGTTTGAAAAGTTTTGGGTTGTGATTTTAGGCACTTACAGATCCCCCCTAACCCCCCTTAGTAAGCAGGGCTGTTTCATTCCCTAAAACAGGTAAAATAGCAAGTGTTGAGAGGAGAAAATTATGGGTAGTTCTCTGATTGAACATCTGCGGCAATTGGAAGACTTCAGAACGACTGATGGTCGAAGACATCCACTCTGGCTG
>JBJTUF010000071.1:0-8668 GCA_046080565.1 Cuspidothrix sp.
AGGTGTATTTTGTAGAATTCAGGTAACATTATCAATAGATAGTCCTTATTGAGAATAGTGGGGCTATCTTTTTTTACCATAAATCGGTACAATTTTCACCTGATAAGCTGTTTAGGTTATTTCGTCATCCCCTCAGCTCCCTACCACCTATCAACAGTCAACCGTCAACTAATAACTAATCCAATCACTCCAACTCCCAGCATAAAGTTTACCTGTTTTAATCCCAGCTAATTCTAAAGAAAGTAAATTTACACAAGCCGTAACACCAGAACCACAATAAACTACAATTTCCTTATTTACATCTAGATCGTGCCAACGTTGAGATTGTAAAGACTGGGTAAGCACACAACCAGAAATATCAGTGACTTCTTGCCAAGGATAGTTAACAGCGCCAGGAATATGTCCAGCAATTTTATCAATTGGTTCTTTATCTCCACGATACCGTTCTGGTTCTCTAGAATCTATTAAAACCACATTTTTATTATCTTGATGATTTTTGACATAATCAAAATCTACAACTTTATTCCCTTGAATCTGCGGAATAAATAAACCTCTTTCAGCATTAGGAATAATATCTGTCACCTCATAACCAGCTTTTTGCCAACCAGAAAACCCACCATCTAAAACAGCTACTTTTTCATGTCCTAAATAGCGAAATAACCACCATAATCGAGAGGCAAAAGCAAAGCGAGAATCATCATAGGCTACTACTAAAGTCTGTTGGGAATTTACCCCAATAGCTGATAACTTTTCTGCTAACTCTGTGATATTAGGTAAAGGATGTCTTCCTCCGTGTTCTCCTACAGGACTAGATAAATCTTCATTTAAGTCTAAATAGTAAGCACCTGGAATATGATTAGTTTGATATTGTTGTTTTCCTAATTTTGTATCAGCCAAAGAAAAACGACAATCAACAATCATAACTTGAGGATCATTGAGATTTTTAAATAGCCATTGTGGAGAAACAATAAATCGATTCATGGGTTATTGATAATTGGTAATTGGTAATTATATCTCGTTCCCAGTCTTCTACTGGAAATGTCCTATAGAGGCTCTGCCTCTATTATTATGTATTGAAGGTAGAGCCTTCTAGAATTCATTCCCATCCAGACTATGGAAACAAGAAACCCGTACTAACTTCTAAATTCTGAACTCCTAAAAAAATGTCAACCCTAGAGAATTTTACACCCCAACCCACACAAGATGGTTCTTTTACTTTTTTCTCAACAGAATTTAACGAAGCTTTTCACAGTCACTATGGCGCAAAACAAGAAAGTTTACTCAAGTTTGCCGTTCCAACTAGACTGCCAATATTAGCAAACACAGGATTTATCCGATTATTAGATGTTTGCTATGGTTTAGGATACAATACTGCCGCCGCTTTACAAACAATTTGGGAAATTAATCCTAGTTGTCAAGTGGAAGTGATCGGTTTAGAACTCAATCCCATTGTACCCCAAGCAGCTATTAGCCATCAATTATTTGCTAATTGGGATCACAAGTATATAAATATTTTGTCTGAAATAGCTTTTAGACATCAAATCCAAAGTGATTATCTTCAAGCAAATTTACTCATCGGTGATGCTAGAAGCTTAATTTTACAGATTCACAAATCAGGTTTTCGAGCAGACGCAATTTTTCTTGATCCTTTCTCACCACCCCATTGTCCGCAACTATGGACAATTGAATTTATTGATCAAGTATCGAAATGTTTACACCCAAATGGGTTAATTGCAACTTATTCCTGTGCTGCTGCTGTACGAACTGCGCTTTTATCGGCTGGGTTGGTTGTAGGTTCTACCCCACCAGTGGGAAGACGGACTCCTGGAACTATTGCTGGATACCCCCAACACACTCAAGTATTAACCACAGAGGAATTTTTACCACTTTCTCAACAGGAAATAGAACATTTACAAACTCGCGCAGCTATTCCTTATCGAGATCCTAATTTAAGTGATAATGCTGAGGAGATACTTAGACGGCGAGAACAGGAGGTCAATCTATCATCTCTGGAATCCACTTCACAATGGCGAAAACGTTGGCTGAATCAGCCATTAAGAAGACTTACATCTTGAAATTGATCAATAATTGTGTAGTAGGCAAAAATTACGAAATCATAATAATGGTAAGGTATGATAACACTTATCTAAGCATTAAATAAGTATATTTACTTAAAGATTTCACAAAGAATTTTTAAAGTTCAATGTATTTACGAAATTTAATATTTATGTAATAATTCTTAATGTATTAACTAATATAGTTATCTTAAAAGTCATTCATAGGTTAGGTAAAACCAGAGCAAAACCCGTTCAACACCAAAAATTGTTCCCATCCAATTCTTGCAACGTTATCTGTCACCTGTTACCTACCTCTATTTATTCCCTAGTATTCCCTAAATTTTGTGAGTTAAATCAACCTATACTTAGAGGTTTTGAGAAAAGTTTTCTGCTTTAATTTTTGATTCTACCTGGAGATAATTTTATGCTTAGAGAAAAATTCAAATATATGGACTCTACAACCAATCAATTTAATGGCAGATTGGAAGTAGCAACCCCATTATCGGCAGGACTTGACTATAATCTAAATTCAAACAATAATAACCCTCTTCTCTATCAAACCTCGAATATATTAGAAAATAAATCTAATTTAGAAGGAATTGATCAACTATTATTTTTCTTTGCTGTCGCTATTGGTAAACGTGATCCCCATACAGGTAATCGTTGCGAAAGATTAGTGAAAATTGCTAGTGAATTTGGTGAATATTTGCAACTTTCACCTTTAGAAATTAGAGATTTAACTTGGGCTGCTTATCTTCATGATATAGGTAAAATAGGTACTCCCGATGAAGTTTTATTAAAGCAGGGAAAACTCACCCCAGATGAATGGGAGATTATGAAAAAGCACGTAATTATTGGCGAAAAGATTTGTCAGCCATTGGCTAGTATGAAAGGTGTACTGCCTATTATTCGTCATCACCATGAACGCTGGGATGGTTCAGGATATCCTGACGGACTCAAAGAAAATGAAATTCCCTATGTAGTTCAAGTATTTCAAATTATTGATATTTATGATGCGATGATTCATGAAACACCTTACAAACAGGGGATGACTCCTGAATTAGCCATTTTATTAATCCAAAAAGAAACTGATGCTGGTTGGCGTAACCGTGAACTAACAGAAAAATTTTCCCAATTTATCGCAGGACGCAGGAGTTCAGTAGTTTAGGCGGAGAGAAAGAAGAAGATAATTTTCTCCTCTGCTCCCCTAGCCCTCTGCTACCCTGTCTCCTAAACCGCTCCCTGTCTACAGGCTAGACAAGACCGCTTTAGCTGCGGCTAATGTTTGTTCAATGTCTTCCTCAGTATGTGCCAAAGAAGTAAATCCAGCTTCAAATTGAGATGGTGCTAGGTAAATACCATGTTCTAACATTCCGCGATGGAAACGACCAAATTTAGCGGTATCGGATTTTTTGGCATCTTCATAGTTATGTACTGGCCCACCAGTGAAGAATAGACCAAACATGGCGCTGATATGACCACCACAGGCAGCATGACCAGTATCTTGGGCAACTTTTAGTAAACCGTCGGCTAGTTTTTGAGTAATTTTTTCTAAATACTCATAAGTGCCAGGTTTGCTGAGTAGTTCTAGGGTTTTAATACCGGCTGTCATGGCTAGGGGATTACCGGAAAGAGTCCCAGCTTGATAAACTGGGCCAGCAGGGGCAACCATAGACATGATTTCACGGCGGCCACCATAGGCACCAACTGGTAAACCACCACCAATGACTTTACCCATGGTGGTTAAGTCGGGGGTAACACCAAATTTTGCTTGTGCGCCACCGTAAGCAATACGGAAGCCTGTCATTACTTCATCAAATACTAATAATGCGCCGTGTTCGTCGGTAAGTTCCCGTAGTCCTTCTAGGAAACCAGCATCAGGGGTAATGAAACCTGCGTTACCAACTACTGGTTCAAGAATGACACCGGCGATTTCGTTGGGGTTTTCTTCAAATAGGGCTTTAACGGCTTCTAAATCATTGAAAGGTGCGGTTAAAGTGCTGGCTGTCGCGGATTTTGGTACTCCTGGAGAGTCGGGTAAGCCGAGAGTAGCAACTCCTGAACCGGCTTTTACCAGGAACATATCGGCGTGTCCGTGATAACAACCTTCAAATTTGATGATTTTTTCTCTATTTGTAAAGGCTCGCATCAGACGTAATACCGCCATACAAGCTTCTGTGCCAGAGTTAACAAATCTGACCATTTCGACGCTAGGAACAGCATCAATAACCATTTCTGCTAAAACGTTTTCCAGGGCGCAGGGTGCGCCGAAGCTTGTTCCTTTTTCGAGCGCTGTGTGTAGTGCGGATATTACTTCTGGGTGAGCGTGACCACAAATAGCAGGTCCCCAAGTACCCACATAGTCAATATATTTATTGCCGTCTACATCCCAAATATATGCTCCATTAACACGGTCAAATACTATGGGTTGTCCACCAACGGATTTAAAAGCGCGAACGGGAGAACTGACTCCTCCGGGCATAAGGTTTTGAGCAGCAGAAAAGATTTCTTGTGATTTTGTGATTTTAATTGAGGTATTGACCAAGGGTATCTCCTGTGGTGATGAAAATTGAGCTTCTATCTTAGGATAGGTTGAAAAGCTACTTGTGAATTTCTATGGTATAGAATTAGCCGAAAATGGTATGTTGAGTCAAAGAATTATTGTAAATTAACTGGTATGTCTTCTTCCAAAGTGGTATCTTTTCAGTCTGCTATCCCTGTGGATAAAATTCGTTATGATGATAAGGGTTTAGTGCCGGCAATTGTCCAAGATTATTTAGATGGCACTGTGTTAATGATGGCTTGGATGAATCAGGAATCGTTACGAAAGACTTTAGACACTGGTGAAACTTGGTTTTGGAGTCGTTCTCGTCAGGAGTTTTGGCATAAAGGCGCAACCTCTGGACATATTCAGAAGGTGCAAACTATTCGTTATGATTGCGATAGTGATGCTCTACTGATCGGGGTAGAACAGTTAGGAGATATAGCTTGTCATACTGGAGAACGTAGTTGTTTTCACCAAGTTGATGGAACAGTAACAGCACCACCAGGTGATAGTTTATCACAATTGTTTGCGGTAATCTGCGATCGCCGTGATCATCCTAATGAAGATTCTTATACCTGTAAATTATTGGCTGGTGGCGATAATAAGATTTTGAAAAAGATTGGTGAAGAAAGCGCTGAGGTAGTCATGGCCTGTAAGGATAATGATCCTGATGCGATCGCTGGTGAAGTTGCGGATCTATTTTATCACACTCTTGTAGCTTTAGCACATCATCAAGTTGATCTAAAAGCAGTTTATCGCAAGTTACAGGAAAGGAGGAAATAGGGAAAATTAGGTAAAAAATAAACTAAAAAAGACTATGGTACACAAATAGCATCGGCAAGAGGCAACATTTGAGGCTATCTGTTGGCAACGAATTTTTTGAATTTCATGCTGATAAGACTCGATTTTCCTACTGTTATCTGCAAAAACCTAGGACATAATTTCTTTTTTATTCGCCTCAAGCCTTGGGTAGGTATTTTACATTGTCGTGATGTCAAGACTTGGAGGACAAAGAAGGAAAGCCAGCTATCCTTGTCATGGGGGAAAGCCCCCCATCACTCAACAATATCTTAGAAAGCGATCGCAAAACTCTTAATCAAATTCCCCAGAATCCTTTCAGAGATCCTTTAAGATACCTGATTATCTCCGGTTTTTTCACCAGAAAATATCAAAAATCTAAACTTGGCCAATCTGGTTGACGATAGTAATCAGTCATATCATCAAATTTTCGCAGTTCCACCTTTTTAATCACAAATTCTGGATTATTTAATAGCAATGACTGATTAAACTCAGAAAATATCTGACTGAGGCTAACCCGATCCAATTCTGAAGGAATCTCACCAAAATAACCTAATGTTACATGGGCTGTAAAATGATAATGCTGCTCAATACCTAAACCCATTAATTTCCGATTTTGATAAATGATCCGTCGGAATTGAATGATTTCCTCGTAGGAACGTTTATCTTTAGGTACTAAACACACACCTACAGCCCTTGGCATCACAATTAATCCCAACATTTGCCAAGATATCGGATCAGATTCCTTTGTCATCAATTGTTGATACTCTTGAAACCTTTCAGTTAACTGAAAGTTCAAATCTTCAGCAAATTGGGGATTTTTTTCACAAGCATGAACAAAAGCACTGTCCCAAATTAAATCTGCTACAGTTACATGAAAACTGCTAGGGGGAACAGGCACAATTAAATCTTTAGTAATGGGTAGCTGTAATAGTTGCTGTTGATAGGCTTCTATTTGGCTATAAAAAGCAGCATTATCCCCATCTTCTTTTGCTGGTGGAGTAATCAGCGTATAACCCGGAAAAGGCGTAGCAACTCTGACTCCAGCATGAAGCCGAAATTTAGAAGACCCCTGAATATGTTGCACCTGGGTTTTGTAACTTTCTGGTAGCGTCATGCGTGCTACCCGATTTAAATAGGTTTGGTAGTTGTCGTCCAATCTTTATCACCTTGCGCTCTTTTGATAGATTGTAGGGAAAATTACTCGAATTAACTAAACTAATTTTCAATTTTTAACTGCTATGCCCATTTATGTTTACTGGGGTGAAGATGATTTTGCCATGGAAAAAGCAGTCGTAATTTTGCGCGATCGCACTCTTGATCCCCTTTGGACTAGCTTTAACTACACTTCTTTTCCTCCCGATCACCCCGATGCCATAATTCAAGCCTTAAATCAAGTCATGACCCCACCATTTGGTGCAGGTGGCCGTTTAGTATGGCTAACTAACACCAACCTCTGTCAAAGCTGCCCCGATCATATACTATCCGAACTACAACGCACCGTTAATGCCATTCCTTCAGATTCAACCTTATTAATTACCACCCGTAACAAACCCGATGAACGCCTCAAAAGTACAAAACTGCTCAAACAATTTGCTACATTCTGTGAATTTCCCCTCATTCCCCCCTGGAAAACAGAGCTATTAGTTCAGTCAGTCCAACAAACCGCCCAAACTCTAGAAATTAAAATAACTCCCCAAATCGCAGAAATATTAGCCGAATCCATAGGTAATGATACCCGTCTCCTATACAATGAACTGGAGAAATTACGTCTTTATACTCAAGGTAACCGCCAACCCTTAGATGTAAAAATAGTATCTGAATTAGTCAGAAATACAACCCAAAATACCTTACAACTAGCCACAGCCATCAGAACAGGAGATACTCCCACAGCTTTAACCATCTTAGCCGACCTCACCAACGCCGCCGAACCAGGTTTAAAAATAGTGGCCACACTCATTGGCCAATTTCGTACCTGGCTATTAGTAAAAATGATGATGGAAACTGGTGAACGTAATCCGCAAGCGATCGCTCAAGCTGCTGAAATCTCCAACCCCAAACGTATCTACTTCCTCCAGCAAGAAGTCAAATCTCTCCCCCTTCAACAACTCATCTCCACCTTACCCCTACTACTAGACCTAGAAGTTAGCCTCAAACAAGGAGCATCTGAAATATCAACACTACAGACCAAAATCATCGAACTTTGTCAAATATGTCGCCCCAGTTAATATCCTCACCAACCCCATCCCAGATTCTATATTGCAGTGGAACTTCTAACTCAGAAAATAATTCAAACTGATTATCATATTCCCTATTTTCCCTCTGTGTCACCTAATTATATGCTCACAATTTACACTCATCCTTTAATCCATAGGTTTCAGGAAATACTCTCTAAATCCATAATTTTAGCAACCATTGCCAGCACCCTGAGTGCAGCCACTTTCAGCCTCAATACCATAGCAATCGCCCAAACCCCCAGCATCAATAGCACAGAAGTAACCAACTATGCAAAAGCAGTATTAGCAATGGAGCCAGTTCGACAAAAAGCCTTTCAAGAAATCAAAAAACTCATCGGTAGCAAAGACATTCCCAAAATCATTTGCAACGATCCTAATACCTTCAATCCCCTTCCTGCCAAAGCAAAAGATGTCGCCATCAAGTATTGCAACAATTCTCAAAAAATAGTTGAAGAAAATAAACTTACCACTGAAAGATTTAATCAAATCACTGTAGAAATACAAAGCAACAACGATTTTAAAAAACAAGTTTATAACACATTACTACGCTTACAGAAGGCATCACCCACCCCACCATCTAAATAAATCAACCTGATCCAACCATCAACACAAATCCCAAAAACCAATTACTCCCAGAAATCAAACTCCCTGAAACTAATATAAAATCAACCTTTCAGGAATTATGTTCAGGGAATTCAAAAAAAAATCATCAAAGTAGTTGACAAGGGTAAAAAGAGTTGATATATTAGGAAAGTGCCGAACAAAGAACAAACGCCTGACGGCAACTGAACCGAGAAAAAATAATACTTTGAAAGAATAAATTAAACCAATCCTCGTCGTTAAGATAATAAAAGAGGACTCCAAAATTTGAGATAATTTTGGATTCAGAAAGAGCAACAAACTCAAAATGGAGAGTTTGATCCTGGCTCAGGATGAACGCTGGCGGTATGCTTAACACATGCAAGTCGAACGATGTCTTAGGACATAGTGGCGGACGGGTGAGTAACGCGTAAGAATCTGCCTTCAGGTTT